>DATEOM010000462.1:0-6258 GCA_035274105.1 Microbacterium sp. | reverse complement strand
CCCTTCGCGGTCCGGTTGCCGCGCCCTCCCGCCGGGGCCGGCGCGGTGAGCGAACGGGACACGGATGTCCGGGCGCGGTCCGCGAGCCGCGCCTGCAGCGCAGCGAGGTCGCGGTCTGCGCCCACCGCGCGCCCGCGCTCGTCGACGGCGCGGAACGACACCTGCAGGTGTCCGGGTACACGGTCCATCTCGAAGTCGGCGGCGCTCACCGGCTGGTTCGCGACGCGCTGGATGCGCGCCGCGAGGGCATCGCGCAAGGCGGTGGGCGGCAGGCCGTCGTGGGACTCGGGACCATGCCCTGAGAGATCGCCGGAGAAGGTGGCCGCCCAGTCGGCCGCAGGGACGACATGCCGGCGGATGGCCTTGGGAAGCGAGCGCAGCAGCGCGGTGATGAGTTCGTCCCGCATCCCCGGCACCTGCCAGTCGAAGCCGTCGGGGCGCAGCTGCGCGAGGAGGGCGAGCGGCACGACGGCCGTCACGCCGTCGTCGGCGGCGCCGGGCTCGAAGCGGTAGGCGAGCGAGAGCACCTGGTCGCCCTGGGTCCACCGCGCCGGGAAGTCGCGCTCGTCGCCCCTCGACGCCTCGTCGACGAGGTCGGCCTCCGTCATGTCGAGCAGGCGCGGCGTCCGGGTCGAGGCATCCTTCCACCAGGCCTCGAAGGAGCGCGCGTCGAACACGTCGCGGGGGATCCGGGCGTCGTAGAACCGGAACACCGCCTCGTCGCCGACGAGGATGTCACGGCGGCGCTCGCGCTCCTCGATCTTCTCGAGGCGTCGGCGCAGCTCGAGGTTGCGGCGCTCGAACGCCGTGAGCTTCTTATCGAGGTGCGACGAATCCCACTCGCCCTCGACGAGCGCGTGGCGCACGAACAGCTCGCGCGCGAACGGCCGGTCGAAGCGGGCGAGCTGCACTCGGCGCTTCGGCACGATCTCGAGCCCGAAGAGGGTGACCTTCTCGTAGGCGGATGCCGCTCCCGACGCCTTCGACCAGTGCGGCTCGCTCAGCGAGCGCTTGGCGAGGTCGCCCGCGAGCGGTTCGGCCCAGGCCGGGTCGATCGCGGCGACGGTGCGGGCGAACAGCCGGCTCGTCTCGACCACCTCCGCGGCCATGACGGCGGTGGGCCGCTTCTTCTTGAGCCCGGAGCCGGGAAAGATTGCGAAGCGGGTGCCGCGCGAGCCGATGTACTCGGCACCCCGCCGCTGGTCGGGGTGGTCGGAGCCGCTCCGGCCCCGCGTGGCGGTGCCGGTGGTGCGCTCGTCGAGGATGCCCAGGTGCGAGAGCAGCCCCGACAGGATCGCCTTGTGGAGCTCGTCGGGGTCGGCGGTGCCCGTTTCGACTCGCTTCGCTCGCTCAACGAGCGAGGAGCGCGGCGCGTTGACGAGCGCGCTGAGCTGACGGTGCACGTCGGCCCACTCCCGAACGCGCACGTAGTTGAGGTGCTCGGCACGGCAGAGGCGGCGGAACGCGCTCGAGCCGAGTTCGGCCTGCTTCTCCTGCAGGTGGTTCCAGAGGTTGAGCAGGCTGAGGAAGTCGCTCGACGGGTCGGTGAATCGCGCGTGCAGGCGGTCGGCCTCTTCGCGACGGTCTTCGGGGCGCTCGCGCACATCCTGAATCGACATCCCCGCGACGATCGCGAGGACGTCCCGCAGCACGCCCGTGCGGCGCGCCTCCACGAGCATGCGGGCGAACCGTGGGTCGATCGGCAGTCGCGAGATCTCGCGGCCGAGGTCGGTGAGCGTCGGGTGGTCCCGACCCGTGCGCACGGCTCCCAGCTCGACCAGGAGGTCGAGAGCAGCCTTCACGCCGCGCGAATCCGGGGGAGTGAGGAACGGGAACGACGAGATGTCGCCGAACCCGAGGGAGAGCATCTGCAGGATGACCGAGGCCAGGCTCGTGCGCAGGATCTCGGGCTCGGTGAATTCGGGCCGGGTGCCGAAGTCCTCCTCGGAGTACAGCCGGATCGCGATGCCGTCGCTGGTGCGGCCGGCGCGGCCCGACCGCTGCTGCGCGGACGCCTGCGACACGGCCTCGATCGGCAGGCGCTGCACCTTGCTGCGATTGCTGTAGCGCGAGATGCGCGCCGTGCCGGTATCGATGACGTAGCGGATACCGGGCACCGTGAGGCTGGTCTCGGCGACGTTCGTCGCGAGGATGACACGGCGACGGATGCCGCGGACCTGCGACCGCTCGAACACCCGATGCTGCTCGGCCGCGGAGAGGCGACCGTAGAGGGGAAGCACCTCGGTGGGTGCGGCATCCTTCGCGTACATGCCCCGTACGGCGTCCGCGGCGTCGCGGATCTCGGCCTCGCCGGGGAGGAACACGAGGACGTCGCCGGATGCCTCGCGATCGAGCTCGCGCAGCGCGGCGGTGATGCCGTCGACGTCGTCGGACTCGTCTTCGCCCTTCGCGGGACGCGCGGGCGGGCGGTACCGGATCTCCACCGGGTACGTGCGTCCCGACACCTCGATGATCGGGGCCGGCGTGCCGTCGGGCTTCGCGAAATGCTTCGCGAAGCTCTCGGGGTCGATGGTCGCGCTCGTGATGACGACCTTGAGGTCGGGGCGCTTGGGCAGGATCCGCCGCAGGTAGCCGAGGAGGAAGTCGACGTTGAGCGAGCGCTCGTGGGCCTCGTCGACGATGACCATGTCGTAGCGGCGCAGGAGCCGATCGCGGTGGATCTCGTTGAGGAGGATGCCGTCCGTCATCAGCGCGATACGCGTGTCCTCGGACACCTTGTCGGTGAAGCGGACTTTGTAGCCCACGGTCGAGCCGAGCGGCACCTGCAGCTCCTCAGCGATGCGCTCCGCGATCGTTCGTGCCGCGATGCGGCGGGGCTGCGTGTGCGCGATGCGCGTGCGTCCCAGCTCGAGCGCGATCTTCGGCAGCTGCGTCGTCTTGCCCGACCCGGTCGCGCCCGCGACGATCACGACCTGGTGGTCTCGTATGGCGCGCGCGATCTCGTCGCGCGCGGCGCTGACGGGAAGCTCCGGCGGATACGAGATGGCGGGTTCGGGCGCGGACATAGCCTTCGATCGTATCCCGTCCGGCCGGTCGCCCGGCGGGCGCGCCCCACCGTGGCCGGACGTCGTCCCGCCGCCCGCCGGCAGAGCTTTCTCGAAAACGCCGATGAACTTCCGGCTCACACGTCTGGCAGGGCGTCCGCGGAACTCGGTGAACTTCCGGCTCACACGTCTGGCAGGGCGTCCGTGGAACTCGGTGAACTTCCGGCTCACACGTCTGGCAGGGCGTCCGTGGAACTCGGTGAACTTCCGGCTCACACGAGTCGCGTGACCCGCGTCGTTCGAGCGGCAACGCGGCTGTAGGTCGGACGCCCGCTTGTCGCGCTCCAGCTGAGGCTGGGCCCGTGTGAGCCGGAAGTTCACCGGCTCCTCGAAGGCGTGGTGGTGTGCCGTGTGAGCCGGAAGTTCATCGGCCCGAAGAGAGTATGTCTGCCTGCGGAGCAGTGCTCATCGACCGGGCTCGCGAGGCTGCCCATCGCGAGTGCGAGGGCGCCGGCTGCGAGGTTCCTCCCCGGCGCAGCTGACCCGCGTCGACTCCACAGAACCGTCGTATCTCGAAGACCGCCGGCCGAGACGTCCATAGCGTCGTTGTGTGGACCCATTCGAAGCTCTGGCCGAACCCGTGCGGCGCCGCCTCATCGAGATCCTCGCGAGTGGGGAGCACACCTCCGGTCAGCTGGCTGATGTCGTGGGGGTCGAGTTCCGCATCAGCCGAACAGCGGTGTCCAAGCACCTGCGGTTGCTGCGCAAGGCCGGGTACGTCGACGTACGCGCGGAGGAGAAATGGCGGTGGTATCGACTGGATCGCGTCGGCTTCGAGAGCCTCGAGGCTTCCGTCGCAGACCTGCGGTCGAAGCTGGACCGAGCGATCGGATGGAATCCCGAGACAGGTCAGAAATACGATCCCCTCGGAGTTCTGCCCGCCTACGCGCCGGTTCCGTTTCGCGGCCCGGGAAAGCCGCCGCAGCGCGGCCGAAGGGGTGCGCAGCGCACCTTCCCGGTCCACGGAACTCCGGACGACGTCGCGCCGCCCCGGGTGCCGGTCGAGATGACGTATTCGCCGCTTCCCGCAGAGGACGACCCCGAGGTCGACTTCGACTTCTAGGCTGGAAACCATGACAGTCTCCACCCTCACCCTCAACGACGGCAACTCGATCCCTCAGCTCGGCTACGGCGTCTTCAAGGTGCCGCCGGCAGACACCGAGCGGGCGGTCGCCGAGGCGCTCGAGGTCGGCTACCGCCACATCGACACCGCCGCGATCTACGGCAACGAGGAGGGCGTCGGCGCGGCCATCGCCGCAAGCGGCATCGCGCGCGATGAACTGTTCATCACCACCAAGCTCTGGAACGACCGCCACGACGGCGACGAGCCGAACGCCGCGATCGCCGAGAGCCTCGGCAAGCTCGGACTCGAGCAGGTCGACCTGTACCTCGTGCACTGGCCGACGCCCGCCCACGACAACTACCTGCACGCGTGGGAGAAGCTCATCGAGCTGCGCGGCGCAGGGCTCACGCGCAGCATCGGCGTCTCGAACCACCTGGTTCCGCACCTCGAGAAGATCGTGTCGGCGACGGGGGTCGTGCCGGCCGTGAACCAGATCGAGCTGCACCCCGCCCACCAGCAGCGCGACATCACAGACTGGGCCGCCGCCCACGACGTGAAGATCGAGTCCTGGGGTCCCCTCGGACAGGGCAAGTACGACCTGTTCGGCGCGGCCCCGGTCGCCGCCGCCGCCGAGGCCCACGGCAAGACGCCGGCGCAGGCCGTGCTGCGCTGGCACCTGCAGAAGGGCTTCATCGTCTTCCCGAAGTCGGTGCGCCGCGAACGCCTCGAGGAGAACCTCGACGTCTTCGACTTCGAGCTCACCGCCGACGAGATCGCCGCCATCGACGCGATGGAGCCGGGCGACGGCACGGGGCGCGTCAGCGCGCACCCCGACGAGGTGAACTGACCGAGCGGCAGGAGGATGCTGTGAACCCTCGCCTCGCGGAAGCGACGAGCCCGTACCTCAGAGCCCACGCGGGCAATCCGGTCGCGTGGTATCCGTGGGGCGAGGAGGCATTCGCCGAGGCGCGTCGACGTGACGTGCCGGTCATGGTGTCGATCGGCTACTCGACGTGCCACTGGTGCCATGTGATGGCCCGGGAGTCCTTCGAGGACGAGACGACGGCAGCCGAGCTCGACGCCGGGTTCGTGTCGATCAAGGTCGACCGCGAGGAGCACCCCGAGGTCGACGCCGCCTACATGGCCGCCGCCTCGGCGTTCTCACCGAGCCTCGGCTGGCCGCTCACGGTGTTCGCGACGCCCGAGGGGCGGCCGTTCTACGCCGGCACCTACTTCCCGCCGCAGCCGCGGGCGGGCATGCCCGCCTTCCGGCAGGTGCTCGCCGCCGTTCACGAGGCCTGGACCGAGCGGCGCGACCAGATCGACCAGACGGCGGATGCCGTCGCCGGCGCCCTCGCGGAGGTCCGCGACTCCGCGCCGGCTGCCGACGTCGCGGTGCCCTCCGCCCATGACCTGGCCCGCGCCGCGCACGCGCTCGCGGCCCGCGAGGATCCCCGGCACGGCGGCTTCGGCGATCCCGGCGCCGGCGCCCCGAAGTTCCCTGTCGCCACGGCGCTCCGCTTCCTCCAGACGAGGCTCGTCCGCGAACACGCGGCCGAGGCATCCGCTGTCGCTGACCGTGCCCTCGCCGCGATGGCCGCCTCGCCGCTGCACGATGCCGTAGAGGGCGGGTTCTTCCGCTACGCGACCCGGGCCGACTGGACCGTGCCGCACTACGAGCGCATGTTGACCGACAACGCGCAGCTGCTCGACGTCGCAATGGACGCGGTTCCGTCCCGCGACGACGTGGCCCGCGGCATCGCCGGGTTCCTGCGCGACGTGCTCCAGCAGCCGAGCGGCGGCTTCGGCGCCGCGCAGGACTCGGAGTCCTGGATCGACGGCGCCCGCAGCGAGGGCGGCTACTACGCGCGGGATGCCGCGGGCAGGGCCGGTCTCGAGCCTCCGGCCGTCGACGGCAAGGTGGTCAGCGGCTGGAACGGCCTGGCCATCGGCGCCCTTGCGCGCGCCGGCGCGCGGCGGGACGAGGCATCCTGGATCGAGGCGGCACGCTGGGCGGCCGACGCGGTGATCGAGATGAACGTCACCCCCGACGGGCGCCTGCTGCGCGCGTCGCTCGACGAGGTGCCGTCGCGCGCCCACGCGACGCTCGCCGACCACGGCCAGCTGGCC
>DATEOM010000461.1:0-7726 GCA_035274105.1 Microbacterium sp. | reverse complement strand
AGAGCCGCAAGGACGAACTGGCGGTCGCGCGGCAGGCGCTCGTGCCCGAGCGCGACCGGCTCGTGCTGGAGCGCGCCGGAGTGGGCGGCGACCGCCTTGCGGCGCTCGAGCATGAGATCCCGCAGGCGCGCGCGGTGCGCGACGACCGCGTCGAGCGCTTCCGCGCGTACAGTGCGCAGCTTGCCGCGCTCGGCCTGCCTCCGGTCGAGGTCGAGGTCGACTTCCTCACCCGCGTCGAGGCCGCGGGCACGCTGCGTGCGGGGCTCGACAAGGAACGCTCGGCCATGCGCGATCGGCAGGACCCGCTGTTCGACCGGCGCGCGGAGGTGCGTCACGCCCGCCGCGCCGTCGACGGCGAGCTCGAATCGCTCGCCGATCGCCGCAACAGCCTGCCCGCCGACCTCGACCGCGTGCGGCGCACGCTGTGCGAGGCGCTGGGTCTCGACGAGCCCGATCTCCCGTTCGTCGGCGAACTCCTCGACGTCCGGGACCAGTTCGCGCCGTGGCGGGGCGCCGCCGAGCGGGTGCTGCGCGGCTTCGCGCTGTCACTGCTCGTGCCCCAGGAGCAGTACCCGCGTGTGACGGAGTGGGTCAACGACAACAGGTTGAACGCGCGCCTGGTATACCTGCGCGTTCCCGAGCGTCGCGTGCGCACGATCCCCGTAGCCCACCATCAGCCCCGGCTGATCGATGCGATCACCATCGAGCCGGGGGCATTCGAAGAGTTCCTGCGCTCCGAGCTGGAGCGCCGGGCAGACCACGTCCTCGCCGCATCCGTCGCTCAGCTGCGCGAGGAGGACCGCGCCGTCACCGTGCAGGGACTGATCCGCGATCGCGACCGGCACGAGAAGGACGACCGCCGCGCCGTCACCGACCCCCGCTCGTGGGTGCTCGGCCGCGGCAGCGCCGACAAGGTTGCGGCGCTCGAGGCGGAATTGGCCGGTCACGATGCGGCGCTCGCCGACATCGAACGCGCCCTGGAGGCGATCGATACGGATGCTGCCGCCCTCGCGGCTCGCGGCCAGGCGCTGGCCGCGCTCGAGCAGTATCCGAACTGGCAGCCGCTGGACGTCTCCGCTGCGGCGGCGCAGCTGGCAACGCTCGAAGAGGAACGGCACGCCCTCGTCGCCGGCTCGAGCCGGCTCGTTGCGATCGACGATCAGTTGGCCGGCCTGGACGCCGAGGACGACCGGCTGCGCGCCGAGTATGAGGACGCGATCGGCCGCATCGGGGCGCTGCGCACCACGCGGGACACGCTGGGCGCGCGGAGAAAGCGGGAGAGCGAGATGATCGCTGCACTCGACGAGCACATCCTGACCCGCGCCCGCGCGCTGTACCCGAGTCTGTCCGAGCGTGCGGGCCGCCGCGACCTGCGCACGATCGACGGCTGCGACCGGCTTGCACAGACGCTGATCGCGGGCCTCACCAGCGGGATCGACGCCGCGCAGCGCGAGATGAACGGCTACACGACCAGCATTCAGCAGCAGATGGCCGAGTTTCTGCGACGGTGGCCGGCGCTCCGCGACGAGATGGATGCCGACGTCCGCGCCATCGGCGACTTCCGCGCGTTGCACGACCGTGTGCAGCGCGATGACCTGCCGCGATTCGAGAGCGAGTTCCGGCACCAGCTCAACACGAACGCGGTGCGCGAGCTCGTCGGTTTCCATGCGTGGCTGCGCAAGCAGGCCGATGAGATCCGCCTGCGGATCGAGACGATCAACGAGGCGCTCCGGGCGATCGACTACAACCCGGGCCGCATCATCGTGCTGAACGCGGAGCCCACCGTCAACCAGGAGGTGCGCCAGTTCCGCGCCGACCTGCGCGAGGCGACCACCGATGTGCTGGCGGCGGAGGGCACCGATCCCGAGCAGCAGTTCGAGCGGATCCGCGCGCTCATCGGCCGGTTCAAGGGGCGCGAAGGGCACGCCGACAGCGACCGGACGTGGACACGCCGGGTCACCGACGTGCGCACCTGGTTCACGTTCGCCGCGAGCGAGCAGGATCGCGAGAGCGGCGAGGAGTTCGAGCACTACACCGACTCCGACGGCAAGTCCGGGGGCCAGAAGGAGAAGCTCGCGTACACGATCCTCGCGGCCTCCCTCGCGTATCAGTTCAAGCTGCAGTGGGGCGCGGCCGCGTCTCGCGACTTCCGCTTCGTCGTGATCGACGAGGCGTTCGGACGCGGATCGGATGCCTCGACCCGGTACGCCCTCGAACTGTTCGCCAAGCTCGGCCTGCAGCTGCTGATCGTCACGCCGCTCCAGAAGGTGCACGTCATCGAGCCGTACGTTCGCGCGATCGGATACGTCGACAACCCGACCGGCGCCGCCTCACGCGTGCGGACGCTCACCATCGAGGAGTTCCGTGCGCAGCAGCGGGCGGCGGCCGTCGAGGCTGCGGCGGCGCGAGCGTGACGGATCCGTCGCGCTGGACCGAGACCGATGACGTCCGCGACACGGTTCGCCGGCGCTGGGTCGACGGCAGCCTGCTGCGGGCGTTCGCCCTCGACGAGGCGTTCCCGGTCATCGACGTGCCGCTGCGGCATCCGTCGTCGTCCGATCTCGCCGAGCACTACGACGCCGCTCGGCGGTGGGCGGACGCCGTCATCCGCGGCTCACGCGACGGCGGGGCGTTCACCGTGCAATGGGGGAGGATCGGAGGACGCATCAGCGGCACCACCGAGGTGCCGGTGCGGGCGATCGTCTCGACCTTCGACCAGGCCTGGCATCTTCTCGGAGCGGCGGATGCGGCGGCCGCGTTCCGCCGGGCCGTCGAGGAATCCCGGGACGATGCGGCACCCCGCGAGTGGGCGCTCGCACACCCGCACGCAGCCCTCGCGCTCGCCGCCGAGTGGGCGCCCCTGCGCGCGGCGTACCGGTGGCTCGACACGCATCGCGACTCGGGTCTCTACATCCGCCAGGTGGACGCGCCCGGCGTCGACACCAAGTTCATCGAGCGCCACCGCACGGCGCTCGGCCAGATGCTGGGGGTGCCGGCATCCGCTTCCGGCTTCACGCGGGGGCTCGGCCTCGCCGCCAAGCCGCAGACCGTGCGGCTGCGTTTCGACGCGCACGCACTGGGGTTTCCGGCGGCGCTGAGCGAGGCATCCCTTCGCGTCGAGGAATTGCGGCAGTTGCCTGCGCGACCGTCCGTCGCGCTCATCGTCGAGAACGAGATCACCTACCTCAGCGTGCCCGTCCCCGACGACGGAGTGGTGCTGTGGGGCAAGGGATACGACGCCGACCAGCCGGCCTCACTGGAGTGGCTCGCCGACGCACCGGTCCTCTACTGGGGTGACCTCGACACCCACGGCTTCGGAATCCTCAACCGGGTGCGCGCCTGGCTGCCGCACACGGAGTCGGTGCTCATGGACCGCCAGACCCTGCTCGCGCACCGGGATCGCTGGGGCGCCGAGAGCACGCCCACGAACGCGGCGCTCACGCGGCTCGACGCCGCCGAGCACGCGCTGTACGACGACCTCGTGACCGATCGACTGGGATCCGCCGTCCGACTGGAGCAGGAACGCATCGACTGGGACTGGGCACTCGCCCGCCTCCGGGAGAAGTACGGCTGACCGACGCCGTCGACGGGTGACGCAGGACGACGGATGCTGCGACCCGGTCGGGCTGCAGCATCCGTCGTCCTTCGAACTCAGCTGAACTGGTTCATCGTGTTGTGCTGGCCGCCCGCCTTGAGGGCGGCGTCGCCGGCGAAGTACTCCTTGTGGTTGTCGCCGATGTCGCTCCCGGCCATGTTCTGGTGCTTGACCGTGGCGATGCCCTCGCGGATCTCGCGACGCTGGACGCCCTTCACGTACGCGAGCATGCCCTCGTCACCGAAGTAGCCCTTGGCCAGGCTGTCGGTCGACAGCGCGGCCGTGTGGTAGGTCGGCAGCGTGATGAGGTGGTGGAAGATCCCGGCGCGTGCCGAGCCGTCGCGCTGAAAGGTGCGGATCTTCTCGTCGGCGAGTCGCGCCAGTTCGGTGTCGTCGTACTCCACGCTCATCAGGTCGCCGCGGTCGTAGGCCGAGACGTCCTCGCCGTGCTCCGCGAGCTGGTCATAGGCCTGCTGGCGGAAGCTGAGCGTCCAGTTGAACGACGGGCTGTTGTTGTAGACGAGCTTCGCGTTCGGGATCACCTCGCGGATGGCGTCGACCATGCCCGCGATCTGCTCCACGTGGGGCTTCTCGGTCTCGATCCACAGCAGGTCCGCGCCGTTCTGCAGCGACGTGATGCAGTCGAGCACGACGCGCTCCTCGCCGGTCCCGGAGCGGAACTGGTACAGGTTGCTGGCGAGGCGCTTCGGACGCAGCAGCTTGCCGTCGCGCTTGATGACGACGTCGCCGTTGCCGAGGTCGGCGTCCGAGATCTCCTCGACGTCGAGGAACGAGTTGTACTGGTCGCCGAGATCCCCGGCCTCGTGCGTGACGGCGAGCTTCTGCGTGAGGCCGGCGCCGAGAGAGTCGGTGCGGGCGACGATGATGCCGTTCTCGATCCCGAGCTCGAGGAACGCGTAGCGCACCGCGTTGAGCTTCGCGATGAAGTCCTCGTGCGGAACCGTGACCTTGCCGTCCTGGTGGCCGCACTGCTTCTCGTCCGACACCTGGTTCTCGATCTGGATGGCGCACGCCCCCGCCTCGATCATCTTCTTCGCCAGGAGGTACGTGGCCTCGGGGTTGCCGAAGCCGGCATCGATGTCGGCGATGATCGGCACCACATGGGTCTCGTAGGTGTCGATCTGCGACTGGATGAACTCCACCGCGGTCTCGTCGCCTGCGCTGCGGGCGTCGTCGAGCTGCGTGAACAGCAGATCCAGCTCGCGGGCGTCCGCCTGGCGGAGGAACGTGTAGAGCTCCTCGATGAGCGCGGGCACCGCCGTCTTCTCGTGCATCGACTGGTCGGGAAGCGGCCCGAACTCCGAGCGGAGCGCGGCGACCATCCACCCCGAGAGGTAGAGGTAGCGCTTGTTCGTGGACTTCAGGTGCTTCTTGATCGAGATGAGCTTCTGCTGCCCGATGAAGCCGTGCCAGACGCCGAGCGACTGGGTGTACACCGACGAGTCGGCGTCGTACTCGGCCATGTCGCGGCGCATGATGTCGGCCGTGTACTGCGCGATCTCGAGTCCCGTACGGAACCGGTTCTGCGCACGCATGCGGGCCGCGGACTCGGGGTCGATCGCATCCCAGCTCGCGCCGTGCTGCTCCTTGAGCGCACGGATGGCCTCGATGTCGTCCTGGTAGGCGGTCATGTCGTTCTCCTTGGGCTCGGGGGGATCAGTCGGTCTCGACGAGGTACTTGGCGTAGGCCGGCAGCGTCAGGAAGGCCGGGAAGTCCTGGCCGAGCGCGACCTCGCGGAAGATGTCCGCCGCGTCGTCGAACCGGTCGCCGTCACGGCGGTCGGCCTCGGCCACCACCTGGGTGACGAGCGCCTCGATCGATTCGCGCGTGATCGGCGTGCCGTCCTCGGTGGTGCGATCCTGGTGGATCCACTGCCACACCTGCGAGCGTGAGATCTCGGCGGTCGCGGCGTCCTCCATCAGGTTGTCGATGGCGACGGCGCCGAGGCCCCGCAGCCACGCCTCGATGTAGCGGATCGCGACCGACACGTTGCCGTGGACGCCCGCCGCCGTGATCGGGCGCCCGATGTGGACGTCGATCAGGTCGGACGCCGCCACCTCGACCTCGGGCCGCTGACGGTCGAGCTGGTTGGGGCGCTCGCCCAGCACCGCGTCGAACTCGGCGCGCGCCACCGGGATGAGGTCGGGGTGCGCGACCCAGGTGCCGTCGAAGCCGTCGCCGGCCTCCCGCTTCTTGTCGGCTGCCACCTTCTCGAACGCGCGCTCGGTGACCTCGGGGTCGCGGCGGTTCGGGATGAAGGCGCTCATGCCGCCGATCGCGAAGGCGCCGCGCTTGTGGCACGTCTTCACGAGCAGCTCGGTGTACGCCCGCATGAACGGGACGGTCATCGTGACCTCGCTGCGGTCGGGCAGCACGAAGCGCGCGCCGCGGCCGCGGTAGTTCTTGATGATCGAGAAGATGTAGTCCCAGCGACCCGCGTTGAGGCCGGCGATGTGGTCGCGCAGCTCGAACAGGATCTCCTCCATCTCGAACGCCGCCGGCAGCGTCTCGATGAGCACGGTCGCGCGGATGGTGCCGTGCGGGATGCCCACGTACTGCTCGCTGAAGGTGAACACGTCGTCCCACAGCTTCGCCTCCTCGCTCGACTCGAGCTTGGCGATGTAGAAGTAGGGGCCGCGGCCGTTCGCGATCAGCTGCGTCGCGTTGTGGAAGAAGTACAGGCCGAAGTCCACCAGCGAACCGGACGCTGCCATCGTGCGGCCGGTGCGGTCGGTGAAGCGGATGTGCTGCTCCGGCAGGTGCCACCCGCGCGGACGCATCACGATGGTGGGCGTCTCGGTCGCCGTGACCTCGTAGCGCTTGCCTTCGGGGCTCGTGAACGAGAGTTCGCCACGGATCGCGTCGCGCAGGCTCAGCTGGCCCTCGATGACGTTCTTCCAGGTCGGGCTGGTGGCGTCCTCCTGGTCGGCGAGCCACACCTTCGCGCCGGAGTTCAGCGCGTTGATCGTCATCTTGGGGTCGGTCGGGCCGGTGATCTCGACGCGGCGGTCCTCGAGACCGGGACCGGCGCCGGCGACCTTCCACTCCGCGTCCTCGCGGATGTGGCGCGTGTCGGCACGGAACTGCGGGTCGTGGCCGTTGCCGATCTCGAAGCGCCGGCGCAGGCGGTCGGCGAGCCGGTCGTGGCGACGGGCGCCGAAGCGGTGGTGCAGCTCGGTGAGGAACGCGAGCGCCTCGGGCGTCAGGATCTCGTCGTAGCGGGGCGCGAGACGCCCGGCGATCTCGATCGAGGGCTCGTGGGTCTGGGTGGGGATGGGCCCGGTGCGGGTGCGCATCGGGGTGGCGGTCGCAGGTGTCATGGTCCTGCCTTCCTGTGTGGGTCTGCTCACCTGTCGCGAAGTGCCGCGTCGAGTGGCACATCGTGACAGGTGAGCGAGGTGTGGAGTTCTTGGGGGGATGCCTCGACCGGGCGGTGTCGGCCGGGTCGAAGCATCCGTGATCCGCGTCTGGCTGGATCGATGGTTCGTCGTGAGACCACTCTGGGGTGAAGTTCGGGGCGTCAACCGATGAATCCGCGTGTGAACTTTGCAGATATTTCTGCTTTCGTGACAGAATCGCGCCATGACGACGACGTTGACCTCCGATGTGCGCGGCGAAGTCCCCGACGATGATGAGGTGGACCCGCTCACCATCGGCCGCCGCATCCGGCAGCTGCGCACCGACCGCGTCATGACGCTAGAAGAGCTCGCCGCCGCGGTCGACCGCGCACCCAGCCAGCTGTCGATGATCGAGAACGGGCGGCGCGAGCCGAAGCTCACGCTGCTGCAGGCGATCGCGCGGGCGTTGGGCTCATCGATCGACGCGATCCTCGAGTCCGAGCCGCTCGACGAGCGCGCGACCCTCGAGATCTCGCTCGAGCGGGCGATGCGCGGTCAGACGTTCCAGGCGCTCGGCATCCCGCCGTTCCGCATCGGCAAGACCGTGCCGACCGAGGCGCTCAGGGCGATGCTGGCGCTGCAGGGCGAGATCGAGCGGCTGCGCGACGAGCGCGCCGCGACGCCCGAGGAGGCCCGCCGTGCGAACGTGGCGCTGCGCAAGCTCATGCGCACGCAGAACAACTACTTCGCCGAGCTCGAGCAGCAGGCGAG
>DATEOM010000460.1:0-2253 GCA_035274105.1 Microbacterium sp. | reverse complement strand
TCGGCATGGTCTCGGGCATGAAGGACTGGCCGCCGAAACCGGGCTCGACCGTCATCACCAGGATCTGGTCGAAGTCGTCGAGGAGGTCGAACAGGCCTTCCACGGGGGTCGCGGGCTTGACCGCGACGCCGGCCCGTGCGCCGATGTCGCGGAGGCGCCGGGCGAGTGCGACCGGCTCGGTGGCCGCCTCGAGGTGGAACGTGACGGATGCTGCGCCGAGCTCGGCGTACCCGGGGGCCCAGCGGTCGGGGTCGGCGATCATCAGGTGCACGTCGAGCGGCACCGGGCTCGTCGCCTGGATGCGCTCGACCATCTGCGGGCCGAACGTCAGGTTCGGCACGAAGTGGTTGTCCATGACGTCGACGTGGACGAAGTCCGCCGTCGCGATGCGGGCGAGCTCCGCCTGCATGTTGACGAAGTCGGCGGCGAGGATGCTGGGGTTGATGCGGATGCCGGTCTGGCGGGCGGTGGCGTCGATCGGTGGCACGCGTCCATTATCGTCGAGCCGTGGATCCGATCACGGCGCTCCTGCACGACGTCCTCGAAGACATCCGACCCCATGACCGCGGCGCCCCGGCGGGCTACATCCCGGAGCTCGCCGCCGCCGATCCCGACCGCTTGGCACTCGCGGTCGTGGGTCCGCGCGGGCGGGTCCGCGCCGTCGGCGACGTCACGCACGAGTTCACGATCCAGTCGATCTCCAAGCCGTTCGTGCTCGCGCTCGCCCTCGCCGACCGTGGCCGCGACGCCGTGCTGCGCAAGGTCGGCGTCGAGCCCAGCGGCGAGCCGTTCAACGCGATCAGCCTCGAGCCGGGCACCGGCCGGCCCGCGAACCCGATGGTCAATGCCGGTGCGATCGCGACGTCCGCCCTCATCCCCGGCGACGGCGTCGACGACCGGATGACGCGCATCGTCGAGGGGCTGTCCGCGTTCGCCGGGCGCTCGCTGTGGGTCGACGAGCAGGTGTACGCGTCCGAGTCGGCGACCGGCGACCGCAACCGCGCGCTCGCGCACCTGCTGCGCTCGCACGGGGTCATCGAGGGCTCTGTCGAGGTCGCCGTCGAGACGTACTTCCGGCAGTGCTCGCTCCTCGTGACGGTGCGCGATCTCGCCGTGATGTCGGCGACCCTCGCCTTCGGCGGGGTGAACCCCGTCACCGGCGAGCGGGTCGTGTCCGAGCTCGTGGCCCGCGACGTGCTGTCGATCATGGCGAGCTGCGGCATGTACGACTACTCGGGCGAGTGGCTGCTGCGCGTCGGCCTGCCGGCGAAGAGCGGCGTCAGCGGTGGCCTGCTCGCGGTCGCCCCATCGCAGTTCGGGGTCGCCGCGTTCAGCCCGCGCCTGGACGCGCACGGCAACTCGGTGCGCGCCATCGCCCTCCTGGAGACGCTCGGCGAGAGGTTCGGCATGCACCTCCTCGAGTCGCATGAGAGCGTCGCGGTGCCCGCGTTCACCGTCGAGGACACGGATCAGGGGCGCGTGCTGCGCCTCGCGGGCGAGCTGGGGCTCGCCGGAACCGAACGTGTCGTCGCCGTGCTGCGCGAGCTCGCCGAGTCGCTGCCCGAAGGCACCGAAGTGATCGTCGACGCCAGCGACCTCGCCCGCGCGCACAGCGCGGCACTCGTCGCGCTGCGGGTCGAGTTCGAGCAGATGCCCCACGGCATCCGTCTGCGGGAGTGAACTCACGGGTGGGGACGGATGCTGCGGCCCCGCCCGATTCGGAAGCTCAGACGCGCCGCAGCAGCGAGATCGACATCGCGTCGGTGTTGTGACGGTGCGGCCACAGCTGTGCGCGCCCGCTCCCGTCCGCCTGCGGCGGCAGGCCGGGGTCGGCATCCGACAGCGACGTGATCACGTCGCGCGCGGAGATCTCCTCGAGCGCCGCGCCCCACTCGCGGCGGATGTCGGCGACCACTCCCGACGTCTCCGCGAGGTGCGGTGAACACGTCACGTAGGCGACGACCCCGCCGGGCTTGAGGGCGCCCACCGCCTCGGTGAGGAGCTCCCGCTGCAGCTCGGTGAGCGCCGGCACGTCGCTGGGCGCCTTGCGCCAGCGGGCCTCGGGGCGACGGCGCAACGCGCCGAGCCCGGTGCAGGGCGCGTCGACGAGGATGCGGTCGTACGCCTCGGGCGACTCGGCCGCGCGGGTGCGGCCGTCCTCCTCAGATACCGGGACCTCCACCGGCACCCCGGCGAGGGCCTGCCGCACGAGCCCGGCGCGTGCCGGGGAGATCTCGTTGGCCTCGAGCATCG
>DATEOM010000459.1:0-2496 GCA_035274105.1 Microbacterium sp. | reverse complement strand
TCGTGGCGTGCGCCTCCTCCTCATCCGACACGCCCAAACCACCTCCAACGTGCAGGGACTGCTCGACAGCCGCGTTCCGGGGGCAGACCTCACCGCCCTCGGCCGAGAACAGGCAGCAGCGGTGCCGGCCGGTCTCGCGGCGCGCCCCGTCAGCAGCATCACCGTGTCGAACATGGTCCGGACGAGCCAGACAGCCCAGCCCCTCGCCGCGCACCACGGGCTCACTCCGCGGATCGATCCGGGACTCCGCGAGATCGAGGCGGGCGATCTCGAGATGGCCTCCGGGCTTCCGGCAGTCAGGCGCTATCTGGACGTCGCGTGGGCATGGTCGCGCGGGGATCTGACCCCTCGTATGGCCGGCGCACAGGACGGCCATGAGTTCTTCGACCGCTTCGACACCGCGATCGACGCCGCCGTCGCGCACGGGGGCGAGCACCCGGTCGTGGTGAGTCACGGCGCGTCGATCCGCGTGTGGGTCGGCCACAGATGCGGAAACGTCTCCGACTCGTTCGCCGCGGACTCAGAACTCCACAACACCGGCAGCGCGCTGATCGAGCGTGTAGGCGATCGGGAGTGGGCCCTCCTGGAGTGGAACGCGATGCCGCTCGGCGGGGCCGCCCTTCACGCGAAGAGCGGCCCAGACGACGTCGACCCCACTGGCGCAATCACCGAGGACGACGTGCATTAGCCTCAGCCGGCGGGTCCAGCCGATCGTGCTATTCGTCTGCCTCGGTGCGCTCGTGGCCCAGCGTCGAGAGCAGATCCTCGTGGAGCTCCATCCAGACGTCGTGGTAGGAGTCCGACATCGGGCGCGCGAACGCGGAGCCGTCACCATCGCGGAGCCGAGACAGCGCCGCGGCGAAGCGCGGCAGATAGTGCTGGAATCGCGGGTCGCCTTCAGCGGCGGCTGCGAGCACGTCCCCGACCTCACCGTGCAGGTCGTTCAGCCGCGCGAGAAGTGGCGCGGCGTCCTCGCCCTCGGGTCGCGTCTGCCAATCGGTCGTCAGCTGCTTGAAGTCCCGGTTCGGCTGCAGGAACGCGTGGTACGCGGCGTCGATGGCATCGCGCTGGTGCGGCGCGAGGGCGGCGTCACGCAGCTCCGCGTGACGGCTGCGCCCGTCGGCCGTCAGCGAGAAGCCGGTGATCCGTCCCTCGCGGTACTTGACCAGCCCGTCGGTCTCAAGGCCTCGCAGCACCATCGCGGCAGCGTCGGCGGTCAAACCGGTACCGGTCGCGACGGCCTCGGCGGTGGCGAATCCGCGCACCTTGAGCTGGTGAAGTGCAATGAACTGTTCGGTCATTTCTCTCTCTCGTCCTTGAGGAGGTCAGGCCTGGCCGACGCTGACGCGCAGGCGCTTGAAGGCGTGGAACTGATTGGTGTGCAGTCTGTCCGGTTCGGCAACCGGACTGATTCGCAGATCGCGGTCGAGAACCTTCGTCAGGAAGGTGTGAGCCTCCGCTCGGGCGAGGTGCGAGCCCATGCAGGCGTGCACGCCCCAGCCAAACCCCACGTGAAGGTTGGGCGCCCGGTCGATACGAAGCTGGTCGGGCTCGTCGAACTGCCGGTCATCCCGGTTCGCCGACTGGAACCACAGGACGACCTTATCGCCGCGCTTGATGGTCTTGCCGTACCACTCGACGTCAGCGGTCGCCGTGCGACGCATCGCACGGATCGGCGTGACATAGCGCAGCAACTCTTCGATACTCGACCCGAGCAGGCCACGATCCGCACGCAGGCGGTCCCACTGATCCGGGTGCTCGCCGAACGCGAGCACGGAGCCGGTCAGGAGGTTCCGCGTGGTCTCGTTGCCGGCGCCGACGAGGACGAAGTAGTACGCCGCGAGATCTTCCCAGGCCAGCGGCTCGCCGTTGATCTTGGACTGCACGAGGATCGAGATGATGTCGTGCCGCGGGTTCTTACGGCGCTCCTCCGTCAGGTGCTTGAAGTACGAGAACATCTCGGAGCGCGCGCGCTCCTTCTCGTCCGGCGTCGTCATGTACTCGGGATCGTCCGAGACCACGCGGTTCGTCCAGTCGTAAAGAAGGTGACCGTCTTCCCGCGGCACGCCCAGCACCTCGCCGAGCACGCGGATCGGCAGCAGAGCGGCAGCGTGATGGACGAACTCGATATCATCCTGCCCCTCCAGCGAGTCGAGGATCTCGTCGACATTCGAGTCGATGATCTCCATCCACTCCCGGATCTTGACGGCTCGGAGGTGAGGGACGGCCACCCGCCGCAGCTCGGTGTGACGGGGAGCGTCAGTGTTGTGCACGGTCGGGGTGTGGCCCTCGACCTTCCGGCTGAGGATCTGCGTGCCCTCCCCGTTGATATACGTGGTCGGGTCACTGATCGCCGTGATCACGTCCGCATAGCGCGTGACGGACCAGAACCCTGCTCCGCCGTTCGGTTCGTCGTTCCAGTGGAGCGGATCCTCTTCTCGGAGAACACGGAATTGCTCGTTCTCCCGCCCCGCGATGAAGGGTGCGAGATCCATG
>DATEOM010000458.1:0-4422 GCA_035274105.1 Microbacterium sp. | reverse complement strand
GCTCCGGCAGGCGACGGCCGGGGTGCTGGGCGGCACGGCGGCCGCAGCATCCATGATCCTGGAGAGCGCAGGTGTCGCACCGACCGCGCGCGGCGAGGACCTCTCGATCGACGACTACGTGCGCATCGCGGAGGCCGCGGGACGCGTCCGCGAAGGCTGAAGTTCAGCGGATCTTCACCGCGCCGTCAGGGAATGCACGAAACCTGCCGGTAACATTCGAGCGTCCGCCGTCCGGTTTCACGGCACCTCGCCTCCCGGCGGACCGGAGTGACCCGACATGCGCACCGCCGAGTATCCGGCCCCCGAACGCATCCTGCTGCACCTCAGCGACACCCATCTGCGCGCGCCTGCGACGCGGCACCTCTTCGACGCCGTCGACGGCGCGGCGCGGCTCGCCGAGGCCATCGACGTGATCGAGGCGAGCGGCATCCGCCCTGACGCCATCGTCGTGACCGGCGACCTCGCCGACCTCGGCGAGCCCGGCGCGTACGCCGCGCTGCGCGCGCTGGTCGAGCCGTTCGCGGAGCGCATCGGCACACGCGTGCTGTGGGTGATGGGCAACCACGACGAGCGCGGCGCGTTCCGCGCCGGCCTGTACGACGAGGCAGCCGATGCGCGACCCGTCGATCGGGTCGACGAGCTCGACGGGCTCCGCGTGATCACGCTCGACACGAGCGTGCCCGGCCATCACCACGGCGAGGTGCGCGACGAGCAGCTCGGCTGGCTCGCCGATGTGCTGGCGACGCCCGCGCCCCTCGGCACGATCCTCGCGATGCACCACCCGCCCGTGCCGAGCGTGCTGCCTCTCGCCGCGAGCGTCGAGCTGCGCGACCAGCGCCGGCTCGCCGCGGTGCTGCGGGGCACCGACGTGCGGGCGATCATCGCCGGCCACCTGCACTACTCGACGTTCGCGACGTTCGCGGGCATCCCGGTGTCGGTGGCCTCGTCGACCTGCTATGCGCAGGACCTCACGGTGCCCGTCGGCGGCACACGTCCTCAGGACGGCGCGCAGGCGTTCAACCTCGTGCACGTGTACGACGACACCGTGGTGCATTCGGTGGTGCCCCTCGATGCACCCCGCACTCTCGAGCACATCGACGCCGAAGAGGCGCAGCGCCGCCTCCTGGCGGCCGGCGTCGCCCCTCTCAGCGCCGTGCGGAAGGATGCGCCGACCGAGCCGATCGCCGTGCTGCGCTGAGCTCGTCGCGCTCCCACGGCGCCCGTACCGGGAACATGCGCTCCAGCGCGCTGCGGATCGCCCGCACGCGCAGCTCCTCGGGCACCTCGGACTCGCCGCCGTCGTTGAGGCAGAACATGTCGAGGTTCCCGCGCGCGGCGAACCGCTCCATGCGCTTGAGTCCCGCGGCGAGCGTCGTCTGCGCGTAGCCGACGCGCGGGGCCCGGGTGGCGACGGCGCGGCCGGTCATCAGCGCGTAGTAGTGGTACAGGCTGTTCGTCACCGAGATGTCTGTCGCGGAGCGGAAACGGGATGCCGCGGTCCGGGCGAAGTCGACGGCGAAGGTCTCCTCGAGCTCGGCCATGACGCTGCGGCGCAGCGGCGCCGCGCAGTGCTCGAGGTCGCGGACGATGGTGCGGCCGAACCGCTCCTTCAAGAGGGCGCGGTTGACGCGCAGGCCGTTGTCGTGGCCGCTGCGGTGCAGAGCGGGGGCGCCGGCGCCGATGCGCACGTCGCATTCGACGAACTTCGTCACGCCGGCCGGCGTGAAGAACATCTCGGGCGTCACCGGCCGCCCGAAGAACATGTCGTCGTTCGAGTAGAGGAAGTGCTCGGCGATGCCGGGGATCCGGTGCAGCTGCGCCTCGACCGCGTGCGAGTTGTGGGTCGGCAGCACCGAAGGATCGGCGAAGAACTCCTCGCTGCGCACGATGGTCACCTTCGGGTGGTCCAGCAGCCAGGCAGGTGCGGGCGAGTCCGTGGCGATGAAGATGCGGCGCACCCAGGGCGCATACATGTGCACGCTGCGTAGGGCGTAGCGCAGCTCGTCGACATGGCGGTAGCGCGCCGGTCCGTCGTCGCCCTCGCCGACGACGTACTCCGCGAGCTGCGCTGCGCGCTGACGCTGGAAGTCGCTCGACGAACCGTCGACCCACGAGAAGACGATGTCGATGTCGTCGGTGACCTCGAGCGGGTGCGGGTCGAACATGCCCGCGATGGTGCGCCAGGTGCGTCCGTGGCGTTCCACCGTCGCGTAGGAGACATCCTCCGCCGGCGTCAGGCGGCGCAGGACCGCGTTGTCGCGCGGTGCCTCGACCGCCTCGGTGCCGAAGCTCCAGAACTCCACGTGCACGCCGAGCGCCGCGCCGTAGCGGAGCGCGCCCGACCTCGTGATGCGGGGGCGGTAGAGGCGCACGGCCGAGGGCGTCTCGGCGACAGGGGGCGCGTCGCACGCCAGGATCGGCGCGCGGCCCTTGGCCTTCACATACAGCGGCTCTTGCGTGCAGACGGCCGCGAGCGCGGCCTGGGCGGCCTCGCGGTCGCGGATGTCGACGACGAGGGCCGGCACGCGCAGGTCGTGGCGGACCAGGAGCGTCTCGACGCCCGCCTGGTCGAGGGCATCCGCCACGAGCAGCAGATCGGCCTCCCGGGCCTGGTGGGGCGCGACGTCGTCGTGGACGAGATGAAGGATGCCGCGATCGACGACGATGTCGCCTCGCTCGATGAGCACGCTCCACGGGTCCGTCGCGCGCGGCAGTGCGGACAGCAGGGTCATGCGGTCCTCCTTTCGTCCGGCGGGTCGCGCCCTCGTGTGAGCGCTCCCCGGTGTCGCCACGATAGGGAGCGTCCGTTACGACGACGTTTCGGACGTAGACCCTTGACATGGGGCTTGCCGATGTGCGTGCCTCTCCTCCTGCGCGCATGGGCCGACCTCGCTAGCCTGGACCGGTGACCGAAGACGCGCGCTACCTGTCCCGTGGAGGAGACCTCCACCGTCCCTACGCCGCCGCCGCCGACCGCTACGACCTCGCCGAGTACCGCCGCGTCGGCACGTCCGGCCTCACCCTGCCTCCCGTGTCGCTCGGTTTGTGGTGGAACTTCGGTGACAACATCCCGTTCGACAGCCAGCGGGCGCTGCTGCGCCACGCGTTCGACCGCGGCATCACGCACTTCGACCTGGCGAACAACTACGGCCCGCCCTACGGCACCGCCGAGACGAACTTCGGCCGCATGATGCGCGAGGATTTCGCGCCCTACCGCGACGAGCTCATCATCTCGTCCAAGGCCGGCTACGACATGTGGCACGGCCCGTACGGCGACGGCGGCTCGCGCAAGTACATCCTCGCCAGTGCCGAGCAGTCGCTGAAGCGCATGAGCGTCGATTACGTCGACATCTTCTACTCGCACCGCGTCGACCCCGACGTGCCGATCGAAGAGACCGTGGGCGCACTCGACACGCTGGTGCGGCAGGGCAAGGCCCTCTACGTCGGCATCTCGTCCTACAGCGCCGAGCGCACGGCGGTGGCAGCATCCGTCGCCCGCTCGCTGGGCACGCCGCTCGTGATCCACCAGCCCGCCTACTCGATCCTCAACCGCTGGGTCGAGGACGGCCTCACGCGAGTGCTCACGCAGGAGGGGATGGGGGCGATCGCGTTCACGCCGCTGGCGCAGGGGCTGCTCACCGACAAGTACCTCGGCGACGGCTCGGCCCAGCGCGCGCAGCAGCGAGGGTCGCTGCCGAACGGCTCGCTCAGCGAGAAGGGGCTGTCGACCCTGCGTTCGCTCGACGTCGTCGCGAAGGAGCGCGGGCAGACCCTCGCGCAGATGTCGATCCAGTGGGTGCTGCGCGACCCGGTCGTCGCCTCGGCGCTCATCGGCGCGTCGCGCCCGGCGCAGCTCGACGAGAACCTCAAGGCGCTCGAAGGACCCGCCTTCACGATGGAGGAGCAGGAGCGGATCGACGCCCTGTCGGACGGCATCGACGTGGACCTCTGGACGGAATCGGCGAACCGGTGAGCCAGGCTCTCGAGGCCTCCGGGGTCCGGGTGCGCGCGCCGGGCAAGCTCAACCTCTTCTTCGAGGTCGGCGGCGTACACGACGACGGCTACCACGACGTCGCGTCGGCGTATCAGGCGGTATCGCTGTACGAAGACGTGTGGGCGTCGCCCTCCGACGAGTTCACGGTGTCGATCTCGGGCACCGTCGACGTGACGGGGGTGCCCGCCGACGATCGCAACCTCGCGGTGCGCGCGGCCCGGCTCGTGGCGCAGCGCATCGGCCACTCCGGAGGCGTGCATCTCGACATCGTCAAGCACGTGCCGGTCGCCGGCGGCATGGGCGGCGGATCGGCGGATGCCGCAGCAGCGCTCGTCGCCGTCAACGAACTGCTCGGCGGCGGTCTGAGCACGCTGGAACTGCAGGAGCTCGGTGCCGAGCTGGGCGCAGACGTGCCGTTCGCGGTGCTC
>DATEOM010000457.1:0-6633 GCA_035274105.1 Microbacterium sp. | reverse complement strand
GACGGAGCCTGCGGAACCTTCGGCCTCGTTGGCGATGCGCATCGCCTCGCCGGACGCGAGCACGCGCGATCCCGCGGACAGGTCGTCGCCCACGGCGACGATGATCGTGTCGTATTCGGTCTGCTGCGCGAGCTCGGCGACGATGTCGGGCCCGGAGGCCTCGAGCGCGGCATTGTCGGAGAACACCGCTACCCCGATCGAGGCATCCGAGATCTGCTGATCGAGGGCATCGGCGAGAGCCGCCGAACCGCTCACCTCCGGCGATACGTACACATTCGTGCTCTCCAGGGCCGAGGTGGCGTCGTCGATGTACCCGCCGTCGGAGATCGCTGAGGAGTGTGAGGCGGATGCCGGTCTCATGCTTCGGCCGGTCAGAAGTTGTTGATGACGGACGCGAACACGAGGTCGATCTTGGTCGCGTCCGACGCGTCGAACCACTGCCCGCCGGTGGCCTCGGCTATCCGCTGCAGCGCGCCGGTGTCTGCGCCCTCGCCATACGCGATCGGGAAGATCCGCACCGGCGCGTCGTCGCCGCCCTCGCGCGCGGACTGGCCGATCTTCGCCACGAGCGAGTCGAGCGAGGTCTCCGAGTCGGTGTCCTGCCCGTCCGACAGCAGCACGATCGCATTGATGCGGCCGGGCTGCGCGCGCGCCACCATCTCGTCGTAGGCCGCGGCGATCGCGTCGTACAGGGGCGTGCCGTCGCGATGGGCGAAGCGCAGGTCGTCGAGCGACGAGTCCACGGACTCCCGGTCGCTCGCGAGCGGAGACACGTCGCGCAGCACGACGATGTCCTTCCCGGCCTCCGACTCGACGCCGGTGGTGAACGCCCACACGCCGACCTCGTCGGAGGAGCGGAAGTGGCCGAGGGTCGCCTGCGCGCCCTCGATCGCGCCGTCGAGCTTCGAGCGGCCGTCGCCGATCGCCTCGTCCATCGAGCCCGAGATGTCGATCACCTCGAGCACCGACGAGGGCTTGCGGATCTGCGTCCACTGGTCGATCGCGGCCGACACCACATCGACGGCGGGCTTCGGCAGCGTGACCGCAGGGCCGGCGGGGTCGACGCCGTACTCGGCCGTGAAGAGGTCGCCCAACGGCGCCGAGGCATCCAGCGGGCGGAATCCGTACTCGGGCAGGATCTTCTGCGCCGCATCCGTCTGCAGGAAGGCCGCGAACGCCGCGCCGGCCTCGGCCTGCTCGGGCGTCACCCAGTCGGCGCCGAGCACGGTGATCGGGTTGTCGGACCACATCGACCCGCCCGACGGGTACACCGCGACCAGCTTCTCCTTCGGAGGCGTCAGGGTCTCGCCCGGCTGCACGGTGTGCGAGTCGGGGTTGCCCTGGTTGTAGTTGAGCAGCGAGGTCTCTTCGAGCGCCACCGCCGAGACGTACCCCGAGCCGCCGGCGCCGTTCTGGGTCTCGTCGTAGAGCCGGGCCAGCACCTTGCCGGTGGTGTCGCCGTAGTGGATGACGCATTCCTCGAACACGCGCGAGAACTCGGCCGCGGCGGCCACGTCTGCAGCGGTGAGGTCGGCGTTCTTGCCGGATGCCTCGTACGACTGCATCAGGATCGCCGAGAGCCCGGTCGTCGATGTGTTGGGGTTCGTCTTCGAGATCTTGAACGAGCCCCACAGCGGCTTGCCGACGCTCGCCCAGCCCGCAGGGTCCTGGCAGAGCGCCTCGAAGTCGGCGATGCCGATCGGCGACGCCGGGTAGCCGAGCGCCTTCGCCATCGTCTCGGGCACGCCGAACACGACCGGCGTGTGCGTGAACGATTCGGGCTCACCGACGAGGGAAGCGGATGCTGCGGCCGCGACCCGATCGGTCCACACCGTCGACGCGGGCGACCACATCGTGGGCCAGCGGCGCGTGTCGTCGTCGGGCCAGTCGCCGCCCGCCGTGAGGAACCGGGTCGCGTCGCCCGACGAGACGTTGATCGGATGCACGGTCGCGCACTCGGCGAGCTGCTCGTGCTGCGACGACTCCTTGAACGCGTCGGCCAGCGCGTCGAGCATGTTGACCTTCTCGGACGACGTCGCCACGACGACGCTCGTGCAGCCGTCATCGGCGAAGTCGCCGCCGCCCGACTCCTCGACCACGGGGTCGGCGCCGAAGCACCCGGTCAGCGCGATGGCCGCGGCGATCAGCACTGTCGTGCCCGCGAGCAGACGCGGTCGGATCCAGGCGAGGGGCGAGCTGTCGGCGGGCGAGCGCCGGCTTCGTGCGGGCATGTCAGAAGCCTAAGGCTCCCGGCCGCGGGCGCACAGACGAGCGGCACCTCCCCAGCCGCGCAGCTGCGGCATACCCTGGTCGCGTGGATCGGAGGTCGCGATGACGGAGCCCGCTCCGAGACGCCTCGCTCGCCTCTCGCGGTGGCTCGCGGTCGCCCTGCTCGCGCTTCTCGCACTGCCCGGGTGCACCAGCATGGCACCGCACGGGGACGAGCTGTACGCCTCGGCGCGACAGGCGAACCTGCTGTTCAAGGAGGCCGTCGCCACGCTGCTCGTCCACGTCTCCGACGGCACCTGGCAGGTGCAGGAGTACGGGGACATCCCCGTCGGCTGTCAGCGCGGCTACGCCTTCTCGCTGCACCGCACCACGCACGAGGGCTGGACGACCGACGCCGACGCGCCGACGACGGCGGATCGCCTCGGCGACTGGCTGACCGCCCGTGGCTGGACGACGAGGCCACCTGCGCAGCACGCCGATGGTGAGGTCGTGGTCGAGGCGTCCGATCCCGCGCTGGACGTCGCGACGCTCACGATCGAGATCCGCGGCGGCGCGGGCAGGGCGGATGCGATCGGCGTGGGTGCCACGAGCACCTGCTTCGACGGCGATCCCGCGGAACTGACCACGATCCTCTACCCCGGGTGGCCCGACCATCCCGTCGCGCACGAGCCGCTGCCCGTCGGCGAGCTCGCCGGGGCGACGCCGATCTTCGGCTTCACCGAGGACGGTGAGCCGCGGTGACGTCGGGGGTCACACCTCCCGCAGCGCGTCGCGCCCGATCTCGGCGATGGAGGTGTGCCCCGAAAGCCCGACGGTGATGTCGAGCTCGGCGAGCACGTTGCGCACGACCTCGCGCACGCCGGCCTCGCCCGCAACGCCGAGGCCGTAGGAGTAGGGACGCCCGAGCGCGACCGCCGTCGCGCCGAGCGCAAGCGCGATCAACGCGTCGGAGCCCTGCCGCACGCCCGAGTCGAAGACGATCGGCACACGTCCGGCGACGCGTTCGGCGATCGTGGGCAGCACCTCGAGCGTCGGCACGGACTGGTCGATCTGACGCCCGCCGTGGTTCGAGATCCAGATGCCGTCGACACCGGCGTCGAGCGCCCGGATGGCGTCGTCGGGATGCACGATGCCTTTCAGGATGATCGGCAGCGACGTCCACTGCCGGGCCTTCGCCAGGTCGTCCCACGTGAGCGCCGGCGTCGAGAACACATCGAGGAACGTCTCCACCGCGGCGCGAGGCAGCGGCGAGCGCAGATTCTCGCGCACGCTGCTCGTGCCCGTGAGGGCCGCGCCCTTGCGCGCGATCCGCACCCCCGCCGCCACCGCTTTCGGGGTGACCTTGACCGGCGGCGCAGGCGGGGCGGCAGCATCCATCGCCGTTCCGGTCGCTGAGCCTGCCGAAGCGCGCTCGCGCACCAGCTGCTGGAAGACGGGGTCGCTCGTGTACTGCGCGATGCCCATCGCCCGCGTGAACGGCAGGTACGCCAGGTCGAGATCGCGCGTGCGCCATCCGAGGAGGTGGGTGTCGAGCGTCACGACGACGGCTTCGCATCCGGATGCCTCGGCCCGGCCGAGCAGCGACGCGTTGAGCTCGTCGGACGCCGACCAGTACAGCTGGAACAGCCGCGAGCCGTCGGGCGCGGCATCGGCCACCGCCTCCATCGGGAAGGAGGCCTGGTTCGACAGCGTGTACGGGACGCCGAGCGAGGCCGCCGCCCGCGCCACCGCGAGGTCGGCGTCGGGATGGGCCATCTCCATGACCCCGAGCGGGGCGAGCAGGAGCGGTGTGGGCCGTCGCACGCCGAACAGGTCGATCGACAGGTCGCGCGACGACACGTCGCGCAGCGGCCGCGGCCACACCTGCCAATGGCCGAAGGCGGCGCGGTTCGCGGCGACGGTGCGCTCAGCGCCCGCGCCCCCGGCGATATACGCGAACGCCTCGGCGCTCAGCGCCTTGCGTGCCGCCGTCTCGAGGGCGTCGGTGTCGACCGGCACGCGGGGCCGGCTGCCGCTGATGCCGGCGCGGTAGACGTCGGACTGCGTCCGGCGCGAGATGCCGCGCGACGCGGCGGCGGGGTCGTCGGGGGCGGCACTGCGCTGAGCCATGCGGCCCAGCCTACGCAGAGCCGATCGCACGGCGCGCCGCGGGGTCGGGGCGCGTTTCGTCCGTTCGGGGCGCAGCATGTGCGCCCCGTACGACAAGAACGCGCCCCAACCCCGATGGTCACGGTGACCTACGTCGCGGACGCGTCCCCGGCACGTAACACCTACGTCGCCGAGTTCGCCAACGCCGCCGGAGCCACCCGCTCCACAGCGATCACGGTCACGGTGAAGTAGCAGGACACCGGGAGTGCGGCCGGTCGCCTTCGGGCGGCCGGCCGCTTCGCGTTCCCGGCCGCGTGACCCGGGGTCAGCCGCCGAAGCCGCACCAGGCGGCGACCCACGTCAGGATGCGGCCGCGCATCTCCTCGCCGACGAACAGCTCGACCGAACCGGACTCGCCATCGAGCTCGACGGCCAGGTCGAAGATCGTGCCGCGCTTGTCCTCCTGGACGGCGTGCGGGTCGCATCGGAAGGGCACGATCGGAAGCTCGACCACGATGGGCTCGGAGTCCCCTTCGGCGACCGCGATGTCGAGTGCGTGGACCTCCTCGGAGGTCGCCCCGGCGAAGTCGATCAGGTTCGTGCGTCCGATGCCCTCGATCGTCACCGCCCCGTCGCCGGTCGGGCTGACCGTGAGCTCCAGCGCCGCAGGCACGCCGGGTGCGGAGGGCTCGAAGCCGGTGAAGGCGAGGGCGGCAGCATCCGTCACCCTCTCGAGCAGGCACTCGCGGGCGTGGAGCTCCGCGAGGAACCCGAGGGGATCGGGAGCGGATGCCGTCACCTCGGTCGACGCGGCGTCACCGGTCAGCTCGAGCACGACGTGGGTCTCGCCGTCGTCGGGCGCGGTGCAGTCGACGGGCGGCAGCTGCACGCGGATGTCGACGGTGCCCCCGGGCGGCACGGTGCTGACGCGACCGGCGATCACGCGGATCGCGGGGCCGGCGAATCGCGCGTCTTCGACACGGACCTCTCCGACCGTGAGCGGGGCATCGCCGCCGTTCTCGAGTTGCACCTGCGCCTGTCGGCCGGCGACGTCCGAGCGCAGCTGCTGGAGCTCGACGGCGACCCCGGCGGGCAGCGTCGGCGCGGGCTCGGAGCTCGGGGGCGTCGCGGCGCAGCCGGTCAGCGCCAGCGCCGTCGCGAGCACGACCGCCCCGAGGTGGGGACGCGGTCGCGCCGGGGTCCGCATCGGGCTACCGCGTCAGCGTCTCGCGCGCGACGGTGAAGTCCTCGAGCGCGACGGGGTCGATGTCGACGCCGAGCCCGTGGCCGATCGGCACCCGCACGTGGCCGTCTTCGAGCACGGCGGGCTCGGTGACGATGTCGCGCGTGTAGAAGCGGCTCGAGGCCGAGACGTCGCCCGGCAGAGTGAAGCCCGGGAGCGCGGCGAGGGCCGCGTTGGCGGCACGGCCGATGCCGGTCTCGAGCATGCCGCCGCACCACACCGGCACGCCGGCCGCGAGGCACCGGTCGTGGATCCTGACCGCTTCGACGTACCCGCCGACCCGGCCCGCCTTGATGTTGATGACGGATGCCGAGCCCAGCGCGAGCGCGTCGGCCGCGGCCTTGTCGGACACGATGGACTCGTCGAGGCAGACCGGGGTGCGAAGACGGCGAGCCAGCGTCGCGTGGTCGACGAGATCGTCCTCCTGCAGCGGCTGCTCGATGAGGAGCAGGTCGAAGCGGTCGAGCTCTGCAAGGGTGTCGGCCTCCGCCATCGTGAAGGCGGAGTTCGCGTCGACCTGCAGCGGGATCGCGCCGAACGCATCGCGCACGGCGGCCGTGTCGCCGACATCGCGGCCGGGCTTGATCTTGATGCGCACGTAGCCCTCGTCGAGGTAGCCGCGCACGGTCTCGACCAGCGCGGCGGGATCGCGCTGGATGCCGACCGACACCCCGCTCGGCACACGGTCGCGCACCGCCCCGGCGTACTCGGCGAAGCTGCGTCCCTCGGCGCGCAGCGCCGCATCGAGCACGGCGAGCTCGAGTCCGGCCTTCGCCATGCGATGGCCCTTGAAGGGCTCGAGCACGCTCGCGACCTCCTCGGGCGCGAGGCGCTCCCTGTCGAGGAGTGCCGGCGCGAGGAAGCGCAGCGCGACGTCCCACGCGCCCTGCGTGTACTCGCTCGAGTACAGCGGATCGGCCTGCGTGACGACTTCGCCCCAGCCGTCGCCGTCGGCGGTGAGCGCCCGCACGACGATGACCTCGCGCACCGTCTCGGTGCCGAACGACGTGGTGAACGGGGCGACGAGCGGCAGGTGCAGCACCCGCAGCTCGAATCCTTCGAGGGTGACGGAT
>DATEOM010000456.1:0-5780 GCA_035274105.1 Microbacterium sp. | reverse complement strand
GGCGGCGTGTGGCTCGGCACCGCCTCGCTCGCGGCCATCGCCTTCGCGTCCGGTCCGTGGGGCGTCGGGCTCGCCTGGGTGGGCGTGTCGGTCGGCGTCGCCGTGGCCTCCGCCGCCTTCACCGCGCTCATCGCCGATCAGCTGACGACGCAGCGGGGCGCAGCATCCGCCGCCGTCTCGTCCTCGCAGGCCCTCGGCATCGTCGTGGGCGTCGGCGTCATCGTGCTCCTCGAACTCGGCGTCGTGGTCGGCTACCTCGTGCTGGCCGGCTTCCTCGCGGTCGTCGGAACGGCGGCGGCACTCCTCCTGCCCGACCCGCCGGCACGTGCCGACGTGGCGGCGGCGCGCGAGGTGCGCACCCTCGGCGAGCGGCTCGCGGCCCTGCGCGACCGCGACTTCGCATGGCTCCTCGCCGGGCGGCTCACGGTGAACGTCGGCAATGCGCTCGGCACCGGGCTGCTGCTGTTCTTCCTGCTCTACGGCCTGCACCGCGATCCTGCGACGGCCGAGGACGAGCTGCTGCTCCTGATCCTCGTGTACACGCTGTTCGTCGTGGTGTCGTCGATCGCGTCCGGGTGGATCTCCGACCGCACCGGACGACGCATCCCGTTCGTCGTGTGGTCGGCGGTCGTCCAGGGGCTCGCGTCGATGATCCTCGTGGTGGCGCCGTCACTCACGACCGCGATGATCGCGGCCGCGCTCCTCGGCGTCGGCTACGGGGCGTACATGTCGGTGGGCCTCGCGCTGGGCACGGAGCTGCTGCCGTACCCGGAGGACCATGCCCGCGACCTCGGCTTCGTGAACGTGTCCGCCAGCCTCGGTCAGCTCATCGGACCGCTCCTCGGCGCGGGCCTCGTCGCGCTCGTCGGCGGCTTCTGGCTGCTGTTCCTCGTCGGGGGCGTCCTCTCGATCGCGGGAGGCGTCATGACCTTCGCGATCCGCAGCCGTGACCGCGCGGCCTCAGCGGTGTGACGCCTCCAGCGTCGTGAGGGCGACCTCGAGCAGCGCGTTGAACACCCGCGGGCGCATCGCCGTGACGAGATGGGAGGTGCGCGGCACGACGATCAGCTCGGCGTGCTGCGCCACCTTCAGGAACAGCTTCTCGTTGGCGCGCAGCTGGTCGTACTGACCGTTGATGAACCAGAGCGGCACCTCGATGCGGTGCAGCGCCGCCAGAAGGTCCAGCACCGAGAGGCTGCTCAGGGCGGTGTCCTGGGTGTCGAAGGCGTACCCGCCCGCACCGAAGTCGGGCCGGGTCTCGCTCGGCAGCGTGCGGTCGAGCACCTGATTCGTGAGCCACATGCCCCGGTCGGGGAGCGCGTCGAACCGGCGCGCCAGGAAGCGGTAGGTCTGCAGGGCGAGGCCGCGGGGGATGGCGGTGCACGATGCCGCGATGAAGCCCGCGACGGGGGGAGGAGCTTCGGCGCCCACGTACTCGATGCACAGGAGCCCGCCCATCGAGTGGCCCGATAGCAGGACGGGGCCCCGCTCGGCCGCGGCGCGCACCGCGGAGTCGATCGTCTCGAACGCCGACTCGAGCGTGAACTCCTCGGCCATGCGGGCGCCGTGGCCCGGCAGGTCGACGGCGGTCACCGGATTGCCCCGGTTCGTCAGATACTCGACCTGCGCACGCCACATCGTCGCGGACGTCCGGATGCCGTGCACGAGCACGACCTGGACCACCATGCCGCCCAGGCTAGCGGCGCGGGCACGCCTAGCATGGGCGGCATGCCCGAGATCGCCCCGCACATCGCACGAATGCCCGGCTCCGGCGTGCGCCACATCCTCGAGCGCGCCCTGCGTCGACCCGGCACGATCATCCTCGCGGTGGGCGAGCCGGGCGAGGTCGCGGGGGAGCGGATCCGGGATGCTGCGTCCCGGGCGTGGCACGACGGTGCGATCCGGTACACGCCCAACGGCGGCATCCATGCCCTGCGTGACGCGATCCGCGACAAGCTCGCGCGCGAGAACGCGCTGAACGTCGACCTGGAGCAGATCTGGGTGACGGTCGGCGCGACCCAGGCGCTGCACCTGGCGATGGCGCTCACGCTGTCGGAGGGCGACGAGGTGCTGGTGCCCGACCCGGGCTACACGACCTTCACGATGAACGCCCACCTCTTGCAGGCGACGCCGGTGCCGTACCCGCTGCGCCCCGAACGCGCGTTTCAGCCCGACCTCGGCGAACTCGAGGCGCTCGTCACGCCGCGCACGCGCGCGATCATCGTCAACACGCCGTCCAACCCGCTCGGATCGACGTTCGACCGGGCGACGCTCGAGGCGCTCATCGCCCTGGCTCGCCGCCACGATCTCTGGCTCATCAGTGACGAGGTGTACGAGCGCTTCACCTGGGGTGAGCCGCACGTGAGCCCCGCGACGCTGGATGCCGACGGCCGCGTGCTGTCGGTGTTCTCGATGTCGAAGACGTACGCGATGACCGGAGCCCGGGTGGGCTGGCTCGTCACCCCTCCGGGGTGGCGGCAGACGATGCTGCGCGTGCAGGAGTCGGTGGTCAGCTGCGTCGACGAGCCGTCGCAGCGGGCTGCCGCCGAGGCGCTCACCGGTGACCAGGATCCGGTCGCCCGGAATGCGGCGCACTACCGCGACAACCTCGCTGCGGCGACGGCGCTCCTCGATGCGCGCGGGCTGCGCTACCTCGATCCGACCGGCGCCTTCTACCTCTGGATCGACGTCTCGCACGTGTCGGCAGGCGACGTCGTGGCGTGGTGCGAGCAGTTCCTCGACGAGCAGGGCGTGGCGGTCGCTCCGGGGAGGGCCTTCGGCGCCTCGGGCGAGGGCTGGATCCGTGTGTGCGTGGCCAGCGATCGCGACGAGCTGCTCGAAGGGCTCGGGCGCATCCCCGCTCCCGCCTGACCACGGCGCCGCCGCCGGGGTTCGTCGAGGGGCGCGCACCCGTACAATCGTCTGGACATGTCACCGCGCGCCCTGAAGCCCCTCGAGCCCTCTGCCACGCCGCCCGAGCTGATCCGCAACTTCTGCATCATCGCCCACATCGACCACGGCAAGTCGACGCTGGCCGACCGCATGCTGCAGATCACCGGCGTCGTCGCCGACCGCGACATGCGGGCCCAGTACCTCGACCGCATGGACATCGAGCGCGAGCGCGGCATCACGATCAAGTCGCAGGCCGTGCGCATGCCGTGGGCGACCGCCGATCAGACCTTCGCGCTCAACATGATCGACACCCCCGGCCACGTGGACTTCACGTACGAGGTCTCGCGTTCGCTCGCGGCCTGCGAAGGTGCGATCCTCCTGGTCGACGCCGCGCAGGGCATAGAGGCGCAGACCCTCGCGAACCTGTACCTCGCGCTCGAGAACGACCTCCACATCATCCCCGTGCTCAACAAGATCGACCTGCCGGCGGCCGACCCGGAGAAGTATGCCGCCGAGCTCGCCGGCCTCATCGGCGGCTCGCCCGACGACGTGCTGCGGGTGAGCGGCAAGACCGGCATGGGGGTCGAGACCCTCCTCGACCGCATCGTCGAGCAGATCCCGGCACCGAAGGGGGACCCGGATGCCCCGGCCCGCGCCATGATCTTCGACTCGGTGTACGACTCCTACCGCGGCGTGGTGACCTATGTCCGCATGGTCGACGGCAAACTGGAGCCGCGCGAGCGCATCCAGATGATGTCGACCAGGGCGACCCACGACCTCCTCGAGATCGGCGTATCGAGCCCCGAGCCGGTGCCCACGAAGGGTCTCGGCGTCGGCGAGGTGGGCTACCTCATCACCGGTGTGAAGGACGTGCGCCAGTCCAAGGTCGGCGACACCGTCACCAACCAGCGCAAGCCCGCCACCGAGGCGCTCGCCGGGTACACCGACCCGAAGCCGATGGTCTTCTCGGGGATCTACCCCATCGACCAGAGCGACTACGCCGACCTGCGTGAGGCGCTCGACAAGCTCAAGCTCTCAGACGCGTCGCTCCAGTACGAGCCCGAGACCTCGGTGGCACTCGGCTTCGGCTTCCGCTGCGGGTTCCTGGGACTTCTGCACCTCGAGATCGTCACCGAGCGGCTGTCCCGGGAGTTCGACCTCGACCTCATCACGACGGCACCCTCGGTGACGTACGAGGTCACGACCGACACCGGCGACACCGTCGTCGTCACGAACCCGAGCGAGTATCCCGACGGGCGCGTCGCGGAGGTGTCCGAGCCGGTCGTGAAGGTCGGGATCCTCCTGCCCAAGGACTACGTCGGCACCGTCATGGAGCTCTGCCAGTCCCGCCGCGGATCGCTTCTGGGCATGGACTACCTCAGCGAGGACCGCGTCGAGCTGCGCTACCACATGCCCCTCGGCGAGATCGTGTTCGACTTCTTCGACCAGCTGAAGTCCAAGACGCAGGGATACGCGAGCCTCGACTACGAACCCGCCGGCTCGCAGACCGCCGACCTCGTCAAGGTCGACATCCTCCTGCAGGGCGACAAGGTCGACGCGTTCAGCTCGATCGTGCATCGCGAGAAGGCCTACGCGTACGGCACGATGATGACCGAGCGCCTGCGCAAGCTCATCCCGCGCCAGCAGTTCGAGGTTCCGATCCAGGCCGCCATCGGCGCTCGCATCATCGCCCGCGAGAACATCCGCGCGATGCGCAAGGACGTCCTGGCGAAGTGCTACGGCGGCGACATCTCCCGCAAGCGCAAGCTCCTCGAGAAGCAGAAGGAGGGCAAGAAGCGCATGAAGATGGTCGGTCGCGTCGAGGTCCCCCAGGAGGCGTTCATCGCCGCGCTCTCAGGGGACGTCGAGGGTCCTGCCAAGAAGTGACCCGACTCGCGAAGTAGGCTGGAATCCATGCGTCGAGGAACCTTCCGGGACGACACCGTCGACTATGCCGCTGTCGGGGCGACCCAGGCGCCGGATCTGATGCAGTACCCGCCGGAGCGCAGCATCCCGGCGGAGCAGTCATGGCGCATCGGCAGCGGCGAAGCCCGCTTCCGGGGCGCCAGCGAAGCCCTCATGTCGTGGTCCGCGCAGCGCGGGGCCGGTCTCAAGCTCACCGACGTGCGCCCCGCATCCGGCCCGATGTACTCGGGTGTGAGCTTCGACGCCGAGGGCAACCCGGTGGGGCCCAGCCGGTCCGAGGCCGAGCAGCGGTTCGACGCCGACGGCACCCCGTTCGTCGGCGCCGGAACGACCATCCGCGTCGACGGTCGCGTCAAGGGTCTGCGCGCCGATGCGGAGCTTCGTGTGATCTTCGCCATGGAGGAGCCTCGCCGCGTGGGCTTCGCACTGGGCACCGTGAGCGACTCGGTCGTGAGCGGCGAGGAGTCGTTCATGCTCGACTGGTACGACAACGATGAGGTCTGGTTCACGGTCCGCGCCTTCGACGCACCGCGGGCCGTGCTGTACCGGATGATCCCCGGCCTCACCAAGCGCCGTCGACGCGAGCTGTTCACGCGGTATCTGCGCGCGATCTCGCCGCTGTACACCACTCCCGCGTGAGGCGCTGATGGGCTCCGCTCTTCCGCTCGGCGAGCCCGTTCCCACGGACGGCTCGCTGCCGCCCGGCACGCGCATCGATCCGGCCGCCGGGTTCAGCGTGTACCTGCACGTCCCCTTCTGCCGCGTGCGCTGCGGCTACTGCGACTTCAACACGTACACGTCCTCCGAGCTCCGCGGCGCCCGCCAGGACGAATACGCCGACACGCTTCTCCGTGAGATCGCCCTGGCCGCGCCCGTGCTCGAGCGCGCCGGCGGGAACCGCCCCGCGTCGACGGTGTTCTTCGGCGGCGGCACGCCCACGCTCCTCCCGCCGGGCGACCTCG
>DATEOM010000455.1:0-2030 GCA_035274105.1 Microbacterium sp. | reverse complement strand
GCGACCAGGGCGATCGCCGCCCACGCGAGCTGCCTGGTCGAGAACGCATCCCAGCCGTGGCGCTCCCAGTACAGGTCGAGCCGGTAGATCATCGCGAGGCCGAGCCCGGTGAGGAGCGTCGCGATCGGCACGACGAACGGGTCGGCGGCGCGGGCGCGCAGGCGCAGCAGGAGGTGCAGTGCGATCACGAGGGCGGTGAGGCCGCCGCAGTAGACGAGGAACGTCCAGTCGATGAAGTCCTGCGCGCCGAGCTGCACGAGCGCGATCGCCGAGCCGTTGATCGCGAAGGCGAAGAGCAGCAGTGCCAGCTCGCGGTTGCGCTGGGTCTGCGGCACGCGGATGCGGCGCAGGGCCCGCACCACGGCGGTGTCGGTCGAGACCGCGTCGGTGGGCGTGCTCGTGGAAGCGTTCATCCGCCGCCTCCCGCGAGGTCGTTGATTCCCGACACGATCTGCCGCGCGTGCGGCAGCGAGTTCGCCGAGATGGTCTGCTCCACCGTCGCACGGGCGAACTCCGAGAGCGAATCGAGTGGGATGCCGGTGTCTTCGTACGGGGTCGACAGCGAGATCGGCCCGATGCCCTGCTGCACGCCCTGGTAGATGACGACGGTGTCCTCGTCGGCGCCGACGAAGTAGCGCGTCTGGGTCCACTGGTAGCCGAGCCACGCGGCTCCCGCGATGATCACGAGCACCAGCGCGACGCCCGCGATCCACCCGATGCGGCGCCGGCGCGCGCGGCGGCGGTCCTCTTCGATGAGCTCCTCGAGGAACTCGGGGGCCGGCTCGAAGTGGGTGGGCTCGTTGGCCGCCTGGCGGTTGGGGTGCAGCCAGCTCGATCGCCGCGGCGCGGCCGCGGGCACCTCGATGCCCACCGGGTTCGACGCGGAGCCCACGATGGTGGGGGTTCCCGAGAAGAGCGGATGCTGCCCGCCGACGTCGACGATGACGATCGTGACGTTGTCGGGGGCGCCGCCGTCGAGCGCCTGCTTGAGCAGGTTGTCGGCCGTGCGGCCGGGGGCGAGACCCAGCCCGAGCGCCTTCGACGTGTGCGGGTCGTCCACGACGCCCGAGAGGCCGTCCGAGCAGAGCAGCCAGCGGTCGCCGGGCTGCGTCGGCATGATGAACGTGTCGAGCTCGGGGTCGGTGTCCATGTCGCCGAGCACGCGCATGAGCACCGATCGGCGCGGGTGGTAGCGCGCCTCCTCGGGGGTGATGCGGCCCGAGTCGACGAGGCGCTGCACGAACGTGTGGTCGGTGGTGATCTGGGTGAGCGCGCCGTCGCGGAACAGGTAGATGCGCGAGTCGCCGATATGGGCGATGACGGCGTAGTCGTCCACCATGATCAGCGCGCTGACCGTGGTCCCCATGCCGGCGAGCTCCGGCCGGGCGCCGACCGTGTCGATCAGGTCGACCGCCGCATCCGAGATCGCGTCACGCAGCGCGCGTTCCGCCTCGGCGGTCGAGTCGTACGGCCGGTCGAGCGCCTCCAGGCGCGAGATCGCGAGGCTCGACGCGACGTCTCCGCCGGCGTGGCCGCCCATGCCGTCGGCGACGACGAACAGGTTCGAACCGGCGTACCCGGAGTCCTGGTTGTTGGAGCGCACCTTTCCGGTGTGCGAGATCGCGGCGCTCGAGCCCTGGAAGACCATGTGGGAGGGGTCCGCCCGCTACTTCCGCAGCTCGAACGTCGTCGCGCCGACCTTGATCGGAGCGCCGAGGTTCACGGGGACCGGGGCCGCCACGCGGGCGCCGTCGTGCCAGGTGCCGTTCGTCGAGTCGAGATCCTGGATCATCCACTGGTCGCCCCACAGCACGAGGCGCGCGTGGTGGCTCGACGTGTAGTCGTCGCGGACGACGAGGCCCGACTCGCTCGAGCGGCCGATCGTGAGGGGCTCGTTCCCCAGCGGAAGCTCGAGGCCGGTCTTCGGTCCGCTCGTGATGACGATGCGCGACGCGGTGGCAGTCGTGGCCGGTCCGCCGGACTTCGGCGCCGGCGCGGCCGCCGCGGGGGCGACGGGTGCGGTGACGGAC
>DATEOM010000454.1:0-2909 GCA_035274105.1 Microbacterium sp. | reverse complement strand
GGCTTCGAGCCGCTGCGGTTCCTGCCCGAGGGTGACAAGACGGTCGTGCTCGGGCTCATCACGTCGAAGAGCGGTGAACTCGAGAATGTGGATGCTGTGAAGCACCGTATCGACGAGGCGGCGGCGTTCGCCCCGCTCGAGCAGCTGGCCCTGAGCCCGCAGTGCGGCTTCGCCTCGACGGAAGAGGGCAACGTCCTCACCGAGGACGAGCAGTGGGCCAAGGTGCGCGAGGTCGTCGACATCGCCGCAGACGTCTGGCGCTGATCCGGGTTCGCCCGCGCGCTTCGGGTTCGGGGCGCGTTTCGTCCGTTGGGGCGCAGGATCTGCGCCCCAACGGAGTGAATGCGCCCCAAACCCCTGGTTCGGTGGTCGGGGTGGCTCCGGCGTGTTCGTCGGGTTTGGGCGCACCGCGTGCGTTCGGGGCGCGAGGGTTGCGCCCCGAACGGCCGTGGCGCGCCCCAAACCCCTAGTTCGGTGGCTCGGGGTGAACCCCGGCGTGTTCGTCGGGTTTGGGGCGCGTTTCGTCCGTTGGGGCGCAGGATCTGCGCCCCAACGGAGTGAATGCGCCCCAAACCCGGGGTGGCCGCTGGCCCGGGTGACCCCGGGCTCAGTGGCCGGGTGCCGCGGGCTCAGTGGCGGGGGCGCGCCGCGTCAGTGGGCCGGCGGGGCGTCGACCACGGGGGTGCCGTGGGTGTGGAAGGTCTCGATCGTCTTCATGCCCCAGGCCTGGCCCTTGCGGCGCTCGGCCTCGGTCCACTCCACGACGGGCTGGTCGGGGTCCAGCAGCAGGCGGGCGCCGGCGTTGGCGAACTCGATGCGGTTGCCGCCGGGCTCCCAGACGTAGAGGAAGAACGTCTGGTTGATGGCGTGCTTGTGGGGGCCTGATTCGATGTGGATGCCGTTCTCGAGGAAGATGTCGGCGGCCTTGAGGATGTCTTCCCGCGTGTCGGGCGCGAACGCGATGTGGTGCAGGCGGTTGCCGTGCTTGGTCCAGTCGTCGGAGTAGACGACGTCGTACGACTTCAGCGAGAAGTGGAACCACCACGCCGCGAACTTGCCGCTGTCGAGCCGGATGCGCTCCGACTCGCGCATTCCGAGCGCGTCGCGCAGGAATGCGCCGTTCGCCTCGACGTCCTTCGCGAGGTAATTGATGTGGTCGAGGCGGCGGGCGTTCACGCCCCGGCCCGGGAACCGCGAGGCCTGGTTCTTCAGCGCCGGGCGGTCGTCGTCCGAGGCGGCGTACCGCTCGGCCTCGTAGAAGATCCCCATCGCGTGGCCGTCGGGGTCCGTGAACTCGAACGTCGGCCCGCACCCGACGTCGCCATCGGTCCACCCCACGCCGAGCCCGCTCGCCTCGATCGCGGCGACGCGCCGCTCCAGCGCCTGCTGCGAAGAGGCCCGGAATGACGTGCGACCCACGCCCGCAGCATCCGTCCCCGTCAGCTTGATCGTGTAGAGCTGGTACTCGTCCCACGTGCGCAGGTAGACGGAGTCGCCCTCCTCGGCGACGACGCGCATGGCGAGCAGCTCCTCGAAGAACCAGCGGCTCTCGGCCGGCTTCGCGGTGAGCAGCTCGACGTGAGCGAGGTGGGCGACGTCGAACGACGTGTCGGCGGTCATGGGGCGTCCTCTCTGACGGGGTTCACCGGCGCGGCCTCGCAAAGACCGTGCCGTCGAAGAGTTTGCGGGCCGTGCGCAGCGAGAACGAGGTCGCGCGCCACGTGCCGCTGTGGTCGCGCGTGACCCGCACGCGCGACGCGAAGGTGCCGCTCGGGTGCTCGATGGCGGTGGCCTCGTCGTCGAGCGCGCCCGCGAGATCGGAGCCGACGGCGCCCGGGATCCGCAGGGCGGCGGCGACGGATGCTGCCATCAGCACGCCGATCGCCGTGTGCACGCGCGTCGGGATGAAGGCGCGGGTCGAGATCGCGCCGCCCGCCCGCGGCGGCGCGAGCAGGATCACCTTCGGCACGGTCTGCGCTGACACGTCGCCGAGTCCCATGAGGGGACCGGCGGCGAGCCGGATGCGGTCGATACGCGCGGCGAGGCCGGCATCGGCCTCGAGCGCCGCGGGCGACTCGGAGCCGTCGACGCCGAGCTGGTCGGCGCGCAGGAGCACCACCGGCATGCCGTTGTCGATGAGGGTCGCGGAGACGCCGTCGAGGTCGTCGGCGGGGTTGCCGGTCGGGAGCAGCGCCTTGTCGGGGCCGCCTCCGACCTCGAGTTCGATGGCGGATGCCGTGCCCGGAACCCCGTCGATGGCGACGTCGCCGTCGTAGTCGGGGCGGCCTCCCGCCGTGGCGAAGACGGCGGTCGCGGCATCCCCCGTGTTCAGCAGCCGGATCCGCACGGTCGTGCGCGCGCCCGTCGCGGGGACGATGCCCCGCTCGACGGCGAAAGGTCCGATGCCGGCGAGCAGGTTGCCGCAGGTCTGCGCATCGGCCACCGTCGCCGTGTCGACCCCGACCTGCAGGAACAGGTAGTCGACGTCGAAACCCTCCGCGGTCGACGGCGACACGATCGCGACCTTGCTGGTGAGCGGGTGCGCGCCGCCGATGCCGTCGATCTGGCGCGCGTCGGGCGAGCCCATGATCCGCAGCAGGAGGTCGTCGCGGATCGCGGGGTCGGCGGGAAGGTCCGATGCGAGGAAGAATGCGCCCTTCGAGGTCCCGCCGCGCATGAGCATGCAGCGGACGCCCTCGCGCACGGCCGCGGCGGCGGCGTTCGAGTCGGCCGACCCCGCTCGGGCCGCCGGATCGGCCGGGTCAGCAGTCGTCATCGCCGCGCGCCTCGTAGTCGGCCTGCGTCATGTACTCGACGCCGAGCTCGGCGAGAAGCGGCCGCAGCCCCTTGCGATCGAGGCTCAGCGCGGCGCCCGATCCGTAGGCCTCGCGGTCCGCAGCCTCCTTCGA
>DATEOM010000453.1:0-2657 GCA_035274105.1 Microbacterium sp. | reverse complement strand
CTCGGCCGGGGCGACCTCGGACCCGACCTCGTCGCGATCCCGACGGTCGAGCCGGCGTCGACGCGCGACGTGCTCGCGGTCCACCGCCGCTCGCAGGAGGATTCCCCCGCGCTGCGCACCACGCTCGACGCGTTCGTGGAGCACGCCCGGACGACGTGATCCGCGGATGCTGCGGCCGCAGCATCCGTCGTCCCCCGCTCAGGTGTGCCCGATCATGCCCCGGGCGTCGCGAAACCCGTATCGGAATCGCGGGCGGTCTGACATGATTCCTCCAACCGCGGAGGGGAAGCAGCATGAAGCGGTCGCGAGAGGTCTCGGCAGAGGACTCGTCCCTGCCGCCTTACCGGCGCACGGTCGCCGGGGTGCTGGGCGGAATCGTGGGACTCGTCGTGCTCAGCGTCATCGCGGGCGTACTCGTCGTCGCACCTCTCGCCCCGGCCATCGCCATCTCCGGACACGCGGCGAGCTCAGCCGTGTCGCTGTTCGACCGCATGCCGAGCTACCTCGAGATCGACCAGCTGATGCTGCCGACCACGATCTACGCCCGCGACCCGGCCAGCGGGCAGGACGTCGAACTGACATCGTTCTACGACCAGAATCGCGAGCCCGTCGAGTTCGACCAGGTCTCGCTCGTGATGTACGACGCGATCCTGGCGTCCGAGGATCCCCGGTACTACCAGCACGGCGGCATCGACATCCTCGGGACGACCCGTGCGCTCATCAAGAACGCGCAGGGCAACGCGACCCAGGGCGGTTCGTCGATCAGCCAGCAGTACGTGAAGAACGTGCTGGTCCAGCGCTGCGAGCGCGACGCGGTCGCCACCGAGGAGAAGTCCAGGGACGACGTGCTCAGGGAGTGCTGGCTCAGCGCGACCCAGGCGGACGGCGTCGAGGGCTACGAGCGCAAGCTGCAGGAGATCCGGTACGCCGTCCAGATCGAGCAGCGGTACTCGAAGAACGACATCCTCCTCGGCTACCTGAACATCGCGAACTTCGGCGGCACGACCTACGGCATCGAAGCCGCGGCGCGCTATTACTTCAGCACCACCGCGGCGAACCTCACGCTGACGCAGGCGGCGACGCTCGCCGGCATCGTGCAGAACCCCAACACGTTCCGGATCGACCGAGCTGCGGGCTCGATCTTCGGGGGCGACGGCACCCGGTACAACAAGGCAGCCGACGGCCTGGTCGACGATGTCACGCCCGGCACGCTCGCGGGCCTCGACACCCTCCTCGCCGAGGGGACGATCACGCAGGAGCAGTACCTCGCCGCCGGCGACGCCTACAGCGCGACCAAGGGCCGCCAGCTCTACGTGCTCGACCGGATGCGCGAGGACGGCCGCATCACCCCCGAGCAGTACGTCGCCGCGGCGATCGAGCCGATCACGCCGGCGCTGCAGCCCCCGCCCACGCGGTGCGCGTCCACCGCCGCTCCGTTCTTCTGCCAGTACGTCGTGAACACCGTGCGACTGGATCCCGACTACGCGAGTGCGTTCGGCGCGACCTCGGAAGACCGGCAGAAGTCGCTGACGCGCGAGGGACTCAACATCTACACGACGCTGGACTGGAACCTGCAGAACGCATCGCAGGATGCCATGCACCGGTACGCCCCCGAGACCGTGCCGGGCATGCTCTTCGGGTCGGCGTCGGTGAGCATCGAGGCGAGCACGGGCCGCATCCTCGCGATCAGCCAGAACAACCGGTTCACCGAGGACCGCGACCTCGCGCTCACCGACCCGGCGTACACGTCGCTCGTCTACGCGGGGGACATGATGCACGGGGTCTCGACGGGATTTGCAACCGGATCCACGTTCAAGCTGTTCACCCTGGTCGACTGGCTCGAGACCGGGCACACGCTGTCCGATTCCGTCAACGGCACGCTGCGGGCCATCCCACGCCTGCGCGACCGCTGCGGAGGCACCTGGGTGAACCGCGAGAACCATGTCGTGCGCAACTTCGGCGGCGCCGCCGGATACGTGGGGACGCCGATGCAGTTCACGGCGCAGTCCCTCAACAGCGGCTTCCTCGGCATGGCGGAGCAGCTCGATCTCTGCGACATCGAGAACGTCGCAGCTCGAATGGGCGTGGCGCGCGGCACCGGCGATCCCGTCGACCTCGACGGAGCGGCGTCGATCATCGGAACGAACAACATCGCACCCGTCGCCATGGCCGGGGCGTTCGCGACCGTCGCGAATGACGGCGTCTACTGCAAACCGCGCGTGATCGAGCGCGTGGTCAACGCCGACGGCACCGAGCTTCCGGTCCCGGGCGACAGGTGCGCGCAGGTGATCAGCCCCGAGGTGGCGGCCGCGACGGCGTTCGCGCTGCAGGGCGTCATGCGGCCCGGCGGCACCGGGTCGGGCGGCAACCCCAACGACGGCACGCCGGTGCTGGGCAAGACGGGAACGCACGAGAACATACAGACGTGGCTCGTGGAGTCGAGCACCCGCGTGACGACGGCGGTGTGGGTAGGCAACACCGACGGAGAGGGCGACGTGTTCCGGGCATTCCACAACGGCCGCGCCCTGTCGACGATCCGCCTGCCGATGACCCGCGACATCCAGGCCGCGGCCAACCAGCTGTACGGGGGAGGCGGCTTCCCGGCTCCTCCGGCCGAACTGGTGCGCCGCGCGGCGCCGCCACCCCGCCCGGCTCCC
>DATEOM010000452.1:0-6495 GCA_035274105.1 Microbacterium sp. | reverse complement strand
GAACAACCTGCAGACGGTCGCCTCGCTGCTGCGCATCCAGGCCCGCCGCTCCCACACCGAAGAGGCGCGCGACGCGCTGACGCAGGCCATGCGACGCGTGTCGGCGATCGCCGTCGTGCACGACACGCTCTCCGAGGGCCTGGCGCAGAACGTCGACTTCGACGAGGTGTTCGCACGCGTGCTCAAGCTCGTCGCCGAGGTCGCGGCAGCGCCCAACACACGCGCGAAGACGCACTCCACGGGGCGCTTCGGCACCCTGCCCAGCGAGTATGCGACGCCCCTCGCGCTGGCCCTCACCGAACTCGTCACGAACGCCGTCGAGCACGGGCTCGCGGGGCAGGAGGGCGACGTCGAGATCATCGCCGAGCGCACCGACGACCGCCTCGAGGTGCGCGTGCGCGACACCGGCTCGGGTCTGCCCGAGGGTCAGGTGGGCCGGGGTCTCGGCACGCAGATCGTGCGCACCCTCATCCAGGGCGAGCTCGGCGGCACCATCGACTGGCACACGATCATGGGCAGCGGCACGGAAGTCACGATCGACATCCCGCTGCGCTACATCGAGCGCGCGAAGAGCTGACAGCGATGAGCGGATGCCGCTTCTCGCGGCATCCGCTCATCAGATGCTGTGTGGCGTCCTGGGGATCAGGAGGCGCGACGCGCGCGGGCGGCGCGACGCTTGAGGGCGCGGCGCTCGTCTTCGGAGAGACCGCCCCACACGCCCGAGTCCTGACCGGTCTCGAGGGCGTACTGAAGGCAGATCTCGGTGACGGTGCAGCGTGCGCACACCGACTTGGCCTTCTCGATCTGATCGACGGCGGGTCCGGTGTTCCCCACGGGGAAGAACAGTTCGGGGTCGACGGTCAGGCAGGCGGCCTTGTCGCGCCAGTCCATGGTGGTGCTCCTTGTGACAGAGGGGTGGGGAAAAGGGGCCCGGTTCGGGTCCGGTACCCTGTGGGATGTGCGAGAGGATCTCGCCCCACGTCGCTGTGGGAGCACACGGCTTCACCAATCGTCCCATAGCGGTTTACCTGAATCAAGGGTTCATCGGCGGGTTTGTGTAGGACTTGCTGAGTGTTCCCCGGGGGGCATGGAGGGTTCGCACAAACCGCGGTCGGAGGAAGAAGGAGTCGACGGAGAATGCGGACAACCCTGTCCGGAAGGATCGCCGCAGTGCTGGTGGGGCTCGAGGGGCTCGGGCTCGCGGCGCTCACGGTGCGCGAGATCGTCGCGATCGTGTCGGGCGACACCGGCTCGATCGAGAGCGCCATCGCCCTGGCGGTGCTGACGCTCGTCGGTGCGGCGGCGGTGATCGCGTTCGCGTTCGCGATCTGGCGCGGCCAGTCGTGGGGGCGCTCGGGCGGCATCGTCACGCAGCTGCTGATCCTCGCCGTGGCCTTCGGCGCCGCCACCGGCGCGTTCGCCGACCCGGCGGTGGGCCTCGCGCTCGCCGCACCCGCGCTCGTCGTCCTGGTGCTGCTCGTGATCGCCGTGCGCGACGCCGGCCGCGCCGCGCGCCGTCAGCGCGACGAAGACGCCGATGGGCAGGTTCGGGGCGCCTGAGGCACCCGCGGGCGTTCTAGACCCCCAGGAGCGTCCGCACGCGGGCGACGTGGCCGGTCGCCCGCACGTTGTACAGGGCGTGCGCGATGCGACCCTTCTCGTCGATGACGAACGTCGAGCGGATGACGCCCATGAAGGTCTTGCCGTAGTTCATCTTCTCGCCCCACGCGGCGTAGGTCTCGAGCACCTTGTGGCCGGGGTCGCTCAGCAGGTCGTAGGTGAGCCCGTCGCGCTCGCGGAACCGGCGCAGCTTCTCCGGCTCGTCGGGGGAGATGCCGAGCACGGTGTACCCGGCTGCCTGGAGCGGGGCGAGGCTGTCGCGGAAGTCGCAGGCCTCCTTCGTGCACCCGGGCGTCATCGCCGCGGGGTAGAAGAAGAGGATCACGCGTCCGCCCCGCAGGTCCTTCAGCGTCACGGCCCGCTCGTCCTGGTCGGGGAGCGTGAAAGCGGGGGCGAGGGAACCGGGTTCGAGGCGCGTCGTGGTCACCAGTCCACCCTAGGCGCCCGGTTCCTGCGCCTTCTTCGCGAAGGTCTCGAGCAGGCGCTGCAGCGAGTCCAGCCGCGCGGCGCCTCCCGGGCCGAGCCGGCCCTCCTCGACGGCCTCGACGATGGCGCAGTCGGGCGCGTCAGGGAGATGCGTGCAGCCGCGCGGACACTCCTGAGCGATCTCATCGAGGTCGGTGAAGGCGCGCAGGATGTTCGCGGGGTCGACATGGCCGAGGCCGAACGAGCGCACACCGGGCGTGTCGATGACCCAGCCGTTGCCCCGCACCTCGCCGCCGAGCGCCTCGCCGCGGTAGCGCAGCGACACCGTCGAGCTCGACGTGTGGCGGCCGCGGCCGGTCACGACGTTCACGTGGCCGGTCGCGCGCTTGGCGTCGGGCACGAGCGCGTTGACGAGCGTCGACTTGCCCACGCCCGAGTGCCCGACGAACACCGTCGAGTGGCCGACGAGCGCCGCGCCGATCCGCTCGAGCGGCATCTCTTCACGGCCGCTCGTGAACACCTCGAGGTCGAGGCCGTCGAAGTGCGCCAGGAACTCGGCAGGATCGGCCAGGTCGGTCTTCGTCACGACGAGGAGAGGACGGATGCCGGCATCCAGCGCCGCGACGAGGTAGCGGTCGACGAGCCTCGGGCGCGGCTCCGGGTCGGCGGCGGCGACGACCACGAGCATCTGGTCGGCGTTGGCGACGACGACGCGCTCGACCTGGTCGGTGTCGTCGGCGCTGCGCCGCAGGAGTGAAGTGCGGTCCTCGATTCCGACGATGCGCGCGAGCGTGCCGTCGTCACCCGACGCGTCGCCGACGACGCGGGCTCGATCACCCGTGACGATCGGCGTCTTGCGCAGCTCGCGCGCGCGGGCGGCGAGCACCGTGCGCTCCGTCGGCAGGTCCTCGTCGACGAGCACGGTGTACCGGCCCCGGTCGACGCCGAGCACGCGCGCGATCTCGGCGTCGCTGTGCGCCGGACGCCGCTTGGTGCGAGGGCGGTTCGCCTTCGGGTTGGGCCGGACCCGGACGTCGGCCTCGTCGAACTCCGGTTCGTCGTCGTCGTCGAGGTCGTCGAGCCAGCTCACGGTGTCGTCCCGCTCATAGGATCATCCGGGGTCGGTTCACGCTGGTCTCCCGATCGCTCCGCGAACCCCTGCACGCGCCGTCTCACGAGGCGCGCATCGTCTCCTCGGGGAGCCCGCCGTCGGCGTTCTCGCCCTCGAGCATGCGCTGCCAGATCTGCGGGAACTCGGGCATCGTCTTGGCGGTGGTGCCGATGTCGTCGACCTCGACGCCCGGCACGGCCAGGCCGATGAGGGCGCCCGTGGTCGCCATGCGGTGGTCGTGGTACGCGTGCCAGGTCCCGCCGTGAAGCGGGCGGGGCACGATGCGGATGCCGTCGGGCAGCTCCTCGGCCTCGCCGCCGAGGCTGCGCAGCTCCGCGACGAGGGCCGCGATGCGGTCGGTCTCGTGGCCGCGGATGTGGCCGATGCCGTGCAGGGTGGACGGGGAATCGGCGAAGGCCGCGAGCGCGAAGATCGTGGGGGTGAGCTCGCCGGCGGCCGACAGATCGAGGTCCACGCCCTGGATGGCGGAGCCCGCCGTCACGGTCAGCGCGCCGCCGCGGCGCACCACGCGGGCGCCCATGAGGGAGAGGATCTCGGTGAGCATGGCCCCCGGCTGGGTGGAGTGCGCCGGCCAGCCGGTGACCGAGACGGAGCCTCCCGCGACCATCGCGGCCGCGAGGAAGGGTGCCGCGTTCGACAGGTCGGGCTCGATCGCCACGTCCTTGCCGCGGATCGGTCCGGCCGGCACGATCCACTCGCCGACGCCGGGACGCTCGACGTGCACGCCACGGTGCCCGAGCGCTTCCACGGTCATGTCGATGTGGGGGATGCTCGGCAGGCGCTCACCGGAGTGGCGCAGCTGCAGGCCGACGTCGAAGCGGGGCGCCGCGAGCAGCAGGCCGGAGACGAACTGGCTCGACGCGCTGGCGTCGATCGTCACCTCGCCGCCGCGCACGTGACCGTGGCCGCGGATGATGAAAGGGAGCGCCCAGTGGCCGCCGTCGTCGATGTCGACGCCGACGTCGCGCAGCGCTGTGATCATCGCGCCCATCGGGCGGTGCAGCGCGCTCTCGTGGGCCGTGAGGGTGACGTCGCCTCGGGCGAAGCCGCCGAGGCCGGCGACGAAGCGCATGACGGTGCCGGCCTGCCCGCAGTCCACGACGGTGTCGCCGGGCAGCGGCCACACCGGAGTCACCTCGATGTCGTCGCCGTAGAGCCCGGCCCCCTCGACGAGCTCGATGCCGACGCCCAGCGAGCGCAGCGCGTCGATCATGCGTGCGGAGTCGTCGGAGTGCAGCGGCGAGATCAGGCGGCTCGGACCGTCGGCGAGTGCGGCGAGGATCAGCTCGCGATTGGTCAGCGATTTCGAGCCGGGGACGGTCACCGTGGCGTGCAGTGCGCCGTCCGCGACGGGCGCGGGCCAGTGGCCGCGCTCGATCGGCGCGGAGGGCGGGGAATACGCGTCGGCTGTCATCGGGTTCTACCCTACTGAACCCGGTGGGCACGAGCCGGGAGCAACCTACGGAAGCGGAGCCGGATGTTCGCCACTCTCGAGCGCCTCGATCATGAGGCGCCCCTCCTCGCCGAGCGTGACGCCGTCGTCCCAGGCGGCCGGCAAGAGCCCGCCGTAGACTGGCGCGTGATGAGCGACTCGACCGACCAGGCCGCCGAGGCGGACCAGGCCCAGGATCCCCGCGCGCAGTTCGAAGAGCAGGCGCTGCCCTTCATGGACCAGCTGTACGCCGCGGCCATGCGCATGACCCGCAACCCCGCCGATGCGGCGGACCTCGTGCAGGAGACCTTCGTCAAGGCGTTCGCCTCGTGGAAGACCTTCACGCAGGGCACGAACCTCAAGGCGTGGCTCTACCGCATCCTGACGAACACCTACATCAACACGTACCGCAAGAAGCAGCGCGAGCCGTACCAGGGCACGATCGACGACCTCGAGGACTGGCAGCTCGGCGGTGCCGAGTCCACGACGGCGACGAGCACCCGCTCGGCGGAAGCCGAAGCGATCGACCACATGCCCGCGTCGGTCGTGAAGGACGCGCTGCAGTCCATCCCGGAGGACTTCCGGCTGGCGGTGTACCTCGCCGACGTCGAGGGCTTCGCCTACCAGGAGATCGCCGACATCATGAAGACCCCCATCGGCACGGTCATGAGCCGTCTGCACCGTGGCAGGCGGATGCTGCGTGAACTGCTGGCCGACTACGCGAAAGAGCGCGGCATCACCCCCGCCGCCACGAGGAGCACGAAATGACCGACTGCGGCTGTGAGAAGGCGCGGCGCGACCTGGAGGAGTACCTGCGCCACGAGGTCTGCAAGACCGAGCAGAGCGACATCGCCGAGCACCTGGCGAACTGCGAGGGCTGCCGCGACGAGGCGCTCGTCGCGACCACGCTGACCGAGGTGCTCGCGCGGGCGTGCAAGGAGAGCGCGCCCGAAGAGCTGCGCGACCAGGTGCTGGCCAAGCTCCGGGCGGTCCAGGCGGCGCACTGACGCCGCCTGCCCGCCGGGTCATCCCGCGGGCGTGAAGATCGTGAGCGCGCCCGGCACCACATCGACGGTCAGCGGCAGCGCACCGATCGGGTCGCCATCGGCGTAGGCCGTGACGCCCGGGGACGACAGCCGCACCGAGCGCACACGCCGGATCGAGACTTCGGCGACGCCCGCGTGCGTGCCCCGGTACACCCGGGGGAGCAGGCGCAGCAGGCGCAGCCGTCCGGCGGGTCGCACGAGCACGACGTCGAGCAGGCCGTCCGCCGGGTCGGCATCGGGACAGATCGGGATGCCGCTGCCATAGGTGCGACCGTTGCCCACCGTCGCCATCACGAGGTCACCGCGCACCTCTTCGCGCGTGCCGTCGGCCAGCTCCAGGTCCACCTCGTACGGCATGCCGGCGAGCGTCAGGAACTCGGCGAGGATCGCGAGGTTGTACCGCGAGCCGCCCCGCGGCCACCGCATCGCGTTTGCCCGGTCGTTGACCTTCGAGTCGAACCCGCTCGCCAGGACCGATCCGAAGTAGCGCATCGACCCGTCCTCGCGCGTGACGCGGGCGAGGTCGATCGCCCGGGTGACGCCTCCGGCGATCGCGTCGGCCGCCGCGGTGACGTCGAGTTCGCGCAGCCCGAGCGTCGCCGCGAAGTCGTTGCCGGTGCCGGACGGCACGATGCCCAGCGGGATGCCGGTGCCGGCGACCTCCTGGATCGCGAGGTTCACGGTGCCGTCGCCGCCCGCGACCACGACGGCGTCGACGCCGACCTCGATCGCGGCTCGCAGCAGCGCCGACGACTCCGCTGCGCTGCCGCCGCTCAGTATCGACGTCTGCACGCCGTGTGCGCGCAGGCGCTCGGCGGCCTGCGCGGCGGCACCGGTGC
>DATEOM010000451.1:0-11161 GCA_035274105.1 Microbacterium sp. | reverse complement strand
GAAGGCGATCATCGAAGAGTACGCGACGCACCCCGGTGACACCGGATCCCCCGAGGTGCAGGTCGCGATGCTGACGCAGCGCATCAAGGACCTCACCGAGCACCTCAAGGAGCACAAGCACGACCACCACTCGCGTCGTGGTCTGTTCCTGCTCGTCGGTCAGCGCCGCCGCCTGCTGGGTTACCTGCAGGACATCGACATCAACCGTTACCGCTCGCTCATCGAGCGCCTCGGTCTGCGCCGCTAGGCGCAGTTCACACTGAGCGAGTCCGCGAAGCGGGCGAGACGAAGTGTCGATAAGGCATCGACCAGCGTTCAATCGCGCAAAACATTCTTGGAAGGCCTCCCCACGGTGTGGGGAGGCCTTCACCTTTCCCGCCGACCCTTCGTCGAGGCAGGGCGTTCGCGCCGAAACCGAGGACGAGGCCACAGGTTTCGACGCGGTCGCCTTGGTTCGAGGACGCCGTGCGAAGAAGTCAGGCGGATGCCTCGGCCCGGGCCGCGACCAGATCCGCGTGGTGGATCTCGGCGACATCGGGATGCGCGCGCAGGCGCGACTTCAACGCGTTCTCGCCGTACAGCGCATGGATCGGGTTCGACGGATCCTGCGTCACGCCGCGGGCCTGCGCCGCGAGCTCGGCCGGCAGCTCGATGAGGGGCAGCCGCTTGTCGAGAGCGGGGTTGAAGAAGAACGGCACCGAGATGCGGTCGTCGGGGTAGCGGGGCGAGATCACGCGGTGCTTCGTGGCGATGAGGTAGCCCTGGGTCGCGTACTCGAGCAGCTCGCCGATGTTGACGACGAACGCCCCGGGCACCGGGGGAGCGTCCACCCACTCTCCGTTGCGCTCGACCTGGAGGCCGCCCTTGCCGGGCTCGACCCACAGCAGCGTCAGCACACCGGAGTCCTTGTGGGCGCCGACGCCCTGCTGCGGGGTCGGGTCCTCCTTGCCGGGGTAGCGGACGATCTTGATGAGCGTCGACGGCTCGCCGAAATGCTCGTCGAAGTAGTTCTCGGGGGCGCCGAGCGACAATGCCCAGGCGCGCAGCAGCTTGCGCGCGACGCCCGACAGGTGGTCGTGCCACTCCGAGACGACCTCGCGGAGCTCGGGCTGCGCGCTCGGCCACAGGTTCGGGCCGATGAGCCGTGAGAAGTCGGGAGCGCCGGCATCGGTGATCGCCTCGCGCTCCGGGCCGATGTCGATCTGCTCGCGCCAGTCGACCTCGCCCTGCGTGCGCTCGCCGCCGACGCGGGTGTAGCCGCGGAAATGCGGGCTCTTGACGTTCTCGATCGCGAGCTTGTCGGCCTCGGGGAGCGCGAAGAAGTCGCGGGCCGCCTGCTGCAGGCGCGCCTCCAGCTCCGGGGACACACCCGTGCCGGTCAGGTAGAAGAAGCCGACGTCGTGGGTCGCGGCGCGCAGGTCGTCGCGGAACTGCGCGGCCGCCTCCGGGCCCGCGTCGAGCCGGGAGAGGTCGAGGATCGGCAGGTTGAGGTCGGTCATGGTGCGAGAGTAGGCGGCGGTCGCAGCATCCGTCCCGTTTGTTGCCTTCGGTTTCGCCGAGCGAGACTCCCGTCGCTTCGGATCGGGGTCAGCCGTTCTGGCGGGGATCGGGTCGCGGCACCCGTGGTTCTTCCCGCGGCCGGCGCGATCCCGTGGGATCGCTGCGCCGGCCCTCGCGGCGGGCGAGCGTGGGATCGGCGAACAGCCACGCGGGTCGCGGCTCGACGAGCGGGCGGAAGACGCGGCGTACCGGTTTCGTCGCCAGCCCCAGCGCGATCAGCACGGACCCGACGATCACGAGGGGCAGCCAGAGCCATGTCGGCTCGGCGTTGCGCAGCAGGCCGTTCTCGCGGAACGGGTAGAGCACGAACGAGTGCAGCAGGTACACGTACATCGTGTACTGGCCGAAGTGCGTCCACCAGTGCGAGTCGCGCGGCACCAGCGCGAAGAATGCGGTCGACAGCACGACCGCGACGGCCATCAGTGCGAGGCGCACGCCGCCCGCCCACCACTGCGTCCCGCCGATGGACGCGTAGTTCTCGTCGTAGAACAGCCACTCGCGCAGGTTCATCGCGCGCCAGTCGTCGACGAAGAACCATGCTGCCCAGCCGGCGACGGCGAAGAGTCCGAGCCCGCCGGCGAGCACCCACCACGGGCGGCGGTCGAGCAGGCGCAGGCGCGCGACGACGTCGTGCTCGCGCAGCCACCACCCGAGCGCGAAGAACGGCAGCAGTCCGAGAGTGCGCGACAGCGAGAACGTCGAGTCGATGTTGGGCACGTACCCCGCGCCGATCGAGACCAGGACCGTCCACAGCAGCGGCCAGCGCAGCAGGGCCAGGTACGGGAGCACGAGCCGGAAGATGCCGAGCGCCAGCAGGAACCACAGCGTCCACGAGGGCTGGGTGATGTTGGGGTTCGCCTGGCCCTCGACGATCCACTTGGTGAGGGTCCACAGCCCCTCGAACACGATGTACGGCACCAGGATGTCGGTGATCACGCGTGCCATCTGCGTCTTGGTCGGGGCATCCGACTTCGAGAAGTAGCCCGAGATGATGGCGAACGCGGGCATGTGGAACGCGTAGATCACGAGGTACAGGCTCAGCGCGATGTCGGAGTCATAGGTCAGCCGCTGCACCGCGTGGCCGAGCACGACGAACACGATGCACGCGAACCGCGCGTTGTCCCAGAAGGGCGTGCGCCGCCGCGGACGGGCGATGGATCCCGTCGGGGTGGGGGTCGTCGCCGTGGGCGGAACGCTGCTGCCGGTCATCGTCACCTCTCGCCGGGGCGCAGACCAGACTAGCCGCGTGCGACCTGCCGCGCTGTCGCTTGACACCGGGTCCCGCGCTGGCTGAGTCTGAGTACGAGCGTGCCGACGGCGGTCGCCGGGAGGGGGATACCGATGACGGATGCTGCGACCCGGACCGGATCGACGGGGCCCGCGATCGCACGCCCCGTCGTGGCGGTGAGCACGGGCGCGGTCCGCGGCACCCGCGAGGGCGCGCTCGACCGCTTCCTCGGGATCCCGTACGCCGCCGCGCCGGTGGGTGAGCGCCGCTTCCGCGCCCCCGAGCCCGCGGCCGCATGGGAGGGGGAACGGGATGCCGCGTCCTTCGGCCCGACGGCGCCGCAGCGTCCGTACAGTCCGGCGATCGCGAAGTACCTCGCCTCCGTCGCGGTGCCCGGCGACGACATCCTCACCGTGAACGTGTGGACGCCGGCCGACCGCGCGCCGGACGCCGCTCTGCCCGTCCTGGTGTTCGTGCACGGCGGCGCGCTGACACGCGGTGCGACGGCGCTGCCCACCTACGACGGCGAGCGGTTCGCGCGGCACGGCATCGTGTACGTGTCGATCCAGTACCGGCTCGGCCAGGAGGGCTTCGCGGTGCTCGACGACGTGCCGCAGAATCTCGGCGTGCTCGACCAGGAGCTGGCGCTGCGCTGGGTGCGCCGTGAGATCGCGGCGTTCGGTGGCGACCCGGCACGGGTCACCGTGATGGGCCATTCTGCCGGCGCCAACACGCTGACCGCTCTGCTGGCGCTGCCGCACGCGAGGGAGCTGTTCGACCGGGCGATCCTGCAGTCGGGCCCGCTCGAGGCGCGGCCGCCGAAGAAGGCGGGACGCATGACGCGCGAGATCGCGAAGCGCCTGAGGGTGAGTCCCACTCGGGCGGGTGTCTCCGGCGTCCCTGCGGACGACCTCGTCGCAGAGCAGACCGCGCTCGCCACATCAGGCTCGCCCCTCGGCGGCGGACCGACGGTGGCGCTGGCCATCGGCGGCGAGGCCGTGCCCCGCAGCCCGCTCGATGCCCTGCTCGCGGGTGCGGGTCGTGGCATCCCGGTGCTCATCGGCTCGACGAGCGAGGAATACCGCCTGTGGCTCGTCCCGTCCGGAGCGGTAGACAAGGCGACATGGTTCACCGTGACCGTCGCGCGCCTGGCCGCGCGAGTGCCGGCCCGCATCGTCCGCGCGCACCGGGCACGCCGGCCCGATGCGAAACCGGGGGAGGTGCTGGGAGAGGTCATCGGCGACATCCTCCTGCGCGGACCGATCACGCGGTTCGCCGACAGCCGGGTCGGCGCGGCGGATTCGCCCACGTGGGTCTACGAGTTCCGGTGGCGGAGTCCCGTCGACGGGCTGGGTGCCGCGCATGTCATGGAGCTGGGCTTCGTCTTCGACCGGCTCGCCGAGTCCGACGCGATCGGCATCGGCGGCGCCGACGGTCCGCAGGCGCTCGCCGACGCGATGCACCGGGCGTGGGTGTCGTTCGTGGTCGACGGGGATCCCGGCTGGGAGGCCTGGTCGGCGCGTCGGCCGGTGCAGGCCTTCGACGCCGACGGCGGCCACATCGACTACGCGCCGCGTCAGGACGAGCTCGACGGTCTTCCCGAGCGGTAGTCTCGCAGCGCGATGACGACGATCGATGAGGCTCTCGACAACGACCGGGCGGTTCCCGACCTCGACTGGCGGGTGTTCCCCGACGGCACGATCCGCGACGTGTTCGCCGCGCCGAGCGGCGGCCTCGCCCGCGTGCGGCTCGGCGCCGGCGACGCTCCGCGAGTCGTGCTCGTCTCCGGCGTCGCGGGTTCCAAGGAGGACTTCGTCCGGCTGTTCCCGCTGCTCGCCGACGCGGGCTGCCGTGTGGAGTCCTACGACCTCGCTGGTCACTACGGCTCGGCCGCGGCCGGCCCCGAGAATCTCGACCCGCCGCGCGAGCACTACGACTACCGGCTGTTCCTCGACGATCTCATCGCGGTGCTCGAGGACGGCTCGACGCCGGCCCACGTGCTCGGCTACAGCTTCGCCGGCCTCCTCGCCGAGCTGGCGCTCGTAGAGCGGCCCGATCTCTTCGCGAGCCTGACGCTCATGGCGGCCCCGCCCGCGACGGGCCAGGTGTTCCGCGGCGTGAAGCACATCGGGCCGATCTCCGACATGCCGCCGCATCGCGCGGCCGGACTGATCCTGTGGGGCATCCGTTACAACCTCAACCGGACGCCGCCCCTGCGGATCGCGTTCGTCCGCGAGCGCATGGCCGTCACGCGACGGCCCGCCGTCGACGATGTCGTCGGGCTCATGATGGCGATGCCCGACATCGCGGACGACGTCGCCGCCGTCGACATCCCGAAGCTCATCGCCGTCGGGGAGCAGGACCTGTGGCCGACCGCGCAGCACGCCGCGTACGCCGAGCGCATCGGTGCGCGCCTGGCGATCTACGAGACCGGGCACGCGCCCTGCGAGACCGCGCCGCACCAGCTGGCGCGCGACATGCTGCAGCTCTTCGCCGACGCGCAGTGAGAAGGACGGATGCTGCGGCCCGCAGCATCCGTCCTCGCACTCACTTGATCGAGCCCCGCGTGACCCCGGAGATCACCCAGCGCTGGCTGAAGATGTAGACGATGAGCAGTGGTGCCATCGCCATCAGGTAGGACGCGAACGCCACCGTGTAGTCGGTGTTGAACTGCCCCTGGAACACCCACTGCGCGAGCGGCAGCGTGCGTGCGGACGGTTCCGTCAGCACGACGAGCGGCATGATGAAGTCGTTCCACGCCCACACGCACGTGAGGATGCCGACCGTCGCGTTCATCGGCATGAGCAGGGGGAAGATCACCTGCCAGAACACCCGCCACGTCGACGCTCCGTCGACCCGTGCCGCCTCCTCGAGCTCGATCGGGATCGAGCGGATGTACGCGGTGTAGATGAAGATGTTCAGCGACAGCCCGTAGATCGTGTAAAGGATGATCATGCCGGCCTGGTTGTCGAGTCCCAGGATCGATGTCTGCTTCACCAGCGGCAGCATGATGATCGGGAACGGGATGAACAGCGCGGCCAGCAGATAGAAGAAGACCCCCTTGAAGAACGCTCGGTGGATGTTGCGCGCCAGTGCGTACGCCACGATCGAGCTCGTCAGCAGCGTGAGGACCACCGCTCCCACCGTGATGATCGCGGTGTTCAGCAGCGCCTGCGGGAAGCTCGTCCGCACCCACGCGTCGGCGAAGTTCTCCCAGCGGATCGGGTTCGGGATCTCGAACCCCGTGCCCTGCGCCAGCTGGTCGGGCGTCTTCAGCGCGACGACCACCGCGAGGTAGAGCGGAATCAGCACGGTGAGCGAGCACACCGCGATGAGGGCAGTAGCCCACCAATTGATCTTGCGCGTGTCAGCGTCGGGATCACCCTGGCGGCGACGTGTGGTCTTCGCGGTGACGGCGTCGACCTCCTGCTCGAGCTGCGACGCGGTGTTGGTCATGCTGGTCATCAGAAATCGGCCTCTCTGCGCTGAAGGACCCGGAATTGGAAGAGTGAGACGACGGTGATGACGATGAAGAAGACCACCGCGTTGGCCGTCTGGTAGGCGAATTCACCGCCCGAGAACCCGCCACGGAAGATCAGCAGCGTGACCGACTCGGTCGACGTGCCCGGCCCGCCGTTCGTGAGGGCGACGATGGGATCGAACACCTGGAGGAATCCCTTGAGGCTCAGCACGACGTTGATCGTGAAGAACGCGCCGATGAGCGGGAAGGTGATCGAACGGAACTGCCGCCATGGCGTCGCCCCGTCGAGCGATGACGCCTCGTAGAGCTCTGCCGGAATCGTCTGGAGCCCCGACAGGTAGATGATGATCGCAAACGCGCATGCCTGCCAGACGGCGAGCGTAACGATCGCTGTCCACGCCCATGTCTCGCTGGTGAGGATGTTGTCGGCGATCAGAGGGATCCCCGACAGGATCTTCGGCAGCGAGTTCGAGAACAGGAACTGGAAGACGTAGCCGATCACCAGGATCGAGAGGATGTAGGGAACGAAGTACACGCCTCGGAAGAAGTTTCGCGCACGGATCTTCGCATTGAGCCCGAGCGCGATCGCCAGCGAGAACGCATTGGTCAGGATCGTCGCCACGATCGCGAACAGGAACGAGAACCCGTAAGCCTGCAGCACTCGGTCGTCGCGGAACAGGTTGATGTAGTTCGACAGCCCCACGAAGTTCCACGCACCGTAGCCGGCGTAGTTGGTGAAGCTGAAGAAGATGCCGACGAGTACCGGCACGGTGTGGAAGGCAGCGAACGCGATCACCGCGGGCCACACCATCCAGTAGTAGGCGGGAAGGGCGCGTCTGGTCTCGGTGCGCACGCGCGATGCGCGTCTTCCGGCATCGCTCGTCGAACTGGAGCGGACCGCCTGGGTCAGGGTCGTCATGTCACTCCTCCGTCACGGGGATCGTGCGGGCGGCCACCTTGGCCCACTCGCTGTCGAGGGTCTTCAGTGCGGTCTCGGCATCGCCGTCGAACAGGAACTGCTGGTCTGTCGGGATGAGCGGGATCGATGGCGGGATCTGGTGGTCGATGAAGCCCGTGATCCGCCGCTCCTCGAAGTACGGCCGGACGGACTGAAGGGCGGCGTCGTCGCTGAGTTCGGCTCCTTCGACGGAGGGGACCATGTTCTGCGACGCGGCGAACGCCTCGATCACCTCGGGCTGGAAGACGTAGTCGATGAAGCGCTGGGCCGCCTCCTCCTTGGCGCCGTTCTTGCCCATGGTGAACACGACGTCCACCCCCGAGACGAGCAGGCTCTCGCCGGCCTCGTCGGCCGGGTACGGGAAGATCCCCATGCGGATGTCGGGGTTCACCTGCTTGATCGGATTGGTCGCCCAGATTCCCTGCAGGAGCATCGCGGACTCGCCGTTCGCGAACGCGGCGTTCCCGTCGTCGTACGTCTTGCCGCGGTAGCCCTCCTGCATGTAGGAGTACAGCTGGTACTGCCGTTCCATGGCCTCGGGGAAGTCCTTCTGGAACGACACCTCCGAATCGGGCCCGACGTTCTCGCCTTCTTCGCGCATCTTGTCGAAGAAGTCGCCCTGCGACGGATACGCGCCCAGCGCGTTCCACGAAGGAATGCCCGTCCACGAATCGGCAAGCGTCCCGTAGAACGGCTGGATATCGGCTGCCACCAGCGCATCGCACACGGCGATGAGCTCGTCCCACGTCTCAGGCACCTCGAGTCCCTGCTCCTCGAAGATGTCCTGGTTGTAGATGATGCCGTTCGCGTTGTTGACGTAGCCGAGCCCGTTGACCTCGTCGCCATACGTACCGAGATCCGCCAGGATCTCCTGGACCGCGGGATTGATGGTCTCGAGGATCGGGTCGCCGGTGAAGTCGTGGAACACTCCGGCCTGCGCGAGTCGTCCGAAGTTGCCGTTGGCGTTGAGGGTGATGACGTCGGGCACGCGATCCTTCACGAGCAGCGTCCGGATGACCGTGTCGGCGTCCGCGACCTGGTTCTGCACCACTTTGATGTCGGGGTTCTCGGCCTCGAAGTCGGCGATGATCTCGTTGAAGTCCTCCAGCGCCTCGCCCTTGAACTGGAAGAAGTTCAGAGTCGTCACGCCGTCCGAGGGATCCTGGGCGCAGCCGCCGAGTGCGGCAGCCGTCGCGACGACGGCGACGACCGCGATCGGCCGGATCCATCGTCGGTGAAGGTTTCTCATCGTGCGCCTCCTTGCGCGTATGGGGGGTGGGGAGTGTTTCAGTTCTGGGCGGTGAGCTCGACGACCATGGCCTGCTGCGGGCGCTGGACGGGTGGGCGCACGCCCACTTCGGCCAGCTGCAGCCCGGTCAGCACTGCGCCGGACCGGGTCCAGGCGAGCGCCGACTGCCCGGCGTCGTCGCCGTCGCGCATCACCACGCGGAGCCGGTAGGTGCGCACGGGGTCGAGTCCCGGCAGCCGGATCCGTCCGGGCGGATACGCGGCGCTCGTCGCGGTCTGGACGATCGTGAAGGCGGCGGAAGCGGCATCCCGTGCCACCATCCCGCGCACGTCGATCCCGGGATCGGTGCCGTCGACGTGTACGACGCGTCCCGAAGCGATGAGCGGGCGCAGGCGCTTGGCGAGGGCGACCCACTCCGCGATCTCGGATCGACCGGCGTCGTCGAGGGTCGTCAGGTCCCACTCGATGCCGAAGTGGCCGAACAGCGCGACCGCGCCGCTGAGGCCGAGCGAGACGGTCCGGCCCGAGGAATGGACGACCGGGCTCGTCAGATGCATGCCGAGCATCTCGGGCGGCACGACCAGCCCGGTGTGCTTCTGGTTGTCGAGCCGCTCGAGCGGATCGAGGCTGTCGCTGGTCCACACGCGGTCGGTGCGGTCCAGGATGCCGAGATCCACCCGCGCCCCGCCCGAGGCGCAGCTCTCGATCTCGAGGCCGGGGTGGGCCGCCTTCAGCTCGTCGATCAGCCGGTACACCGCGAGCGTGTGCTCGTGCACCCGGGCGCCGCCCGCGGGTCCGCCGGCCGCGTCGACCAGGTCGCGGTTGTGGTCCCACTTGAGGTACGCGATGGGGTACTCGTCGAGCAGCGCGTGCAGGCGCCCCGCGATGTGGGCGTACGCCTCGGGCTGCGAGAGATCGAGCACCTGCTGCTGGCGCGCCGACGGCGGCAGCGACATCCGTCCGCGCAGGATCCAGTCCGGATGCTGCCGCGCGAGGTCGCTGTCGGGATTCACCATCTCTGGCTCGACCCAGAGGCCGAACTCCATGCCGAGGCTGCGCACGTGATCGACGAGCGGGTGGAGCCCCTGGGGCCACACGGCGGTGTCGACCGTCCAGTCGCCGAGCCCGGCGGTGTCGTCGCGCCGGCCCTGGAACCAGCCGTCGTCGAGGACGAACCGTTCGACGCCGACGGATGCTGCGGCATCGGCGAGTGCGGTGAGCCGATCGAGCGAGTGGTCGAAGTAGACCGCCTCCCACGTGTTGAGGGTCACCGGGCGGGGGCGGCGCGGGTGCTGGGGACGGGCGCGCCATTCCTCGTGGAAGCGCGCGGACAGCTCGGTGAGGCCATCGCCCCATGACCCGACCACCCAGGGAGAGCTGTAGGCCGCGCCGGCCGAGAGTATGAGCTCGCCGGGCATCAGCAGCTCGCCGCCCGCGAGAAACGCGTCGCCGGTGGTCGTGCGCTCGGCGAGCACGCGCTGGTTTCCGCTCCAGGCGACGTGAATGCCGTGGACGCGACCCCGCTCGAAGCAGAATCCGGGCCGGCCGGCGGCGAGCAGGATCGTGGAGTCGGCGCCGGTGCGCCCGCGACGGCTCTCACGGACATGCGCACCGATGCCCAGGCGGCGCCGCTGCGGCGACCGCTCGCGGAGGTGGTGGCCGGTGGTGTCGAGCACCTCGGTGGCGTCCCAGGGGAGGGGGAAGGTGGGATGCGCGGTCTGCAGCGTGTACGGCGTCGCGCCGGCGTTGCGCACCGTCACGCGCTGGTGGAGCAGCCCGCTCGACCCGATCCGCAGCTCGACGCGCACGGCGAGGGCCGCCTCCGCGTCGGCGAGGGCGATGCTCGCGCGGTGCTCGCCGGCCTGCACATCGGCGAGTGCGAGACGGACGCTGACACCCGAGCCGTCGCGGTGACCCTCCAGCCCCGGGGCGGCGAACCACCCGTCGGAGGTGGTGGGCACGAGAGTGAGAGCAGGCGTCGTGTCGAGACCGCCCGACACGCGCTGTGCGCGCGCGGCGACCGCGAGTGAGCGCAGGGTGTCGGGCGTCGAGCCCTCGAGCGCCTGACCCCAGTGCACGATCGCGGGTGCGGGGATCGCATCGAGATCGATGACGACGCTCGTACCCCCGCGCGTGAGGTGGAGCACGCGCGGCTCGGAGGACGAGGGGGTGTGCTCGGCGTCGAGCAGTCGGTCCGTGTGATGCATGAGTTAGTTTTATCACAAAAGTAATCACGCCCACAAGGACGGTAAAAGGTCGACTATCGCCGGGCATGACGGCCTGATTCGTGCCAGAATGAAACCATTGGGGGCTGGAAGGGGGATTATCGACGATGCTGACGGACAGCGGGCGCGCCCTCGCGCGGGCGGTGCTCATCCACGGACCGATCGCCCGCAGCGCGCTCACCAATCGGCTCGGCCTGTCCCCGGCGAGCCTCACCCGGCTGGCCAAGCCGTTCCTCGACCGCGGCTACCTCGTCGAACTGGACGATCTGCCGGACGGCACGGTGGGGCGGCCGGTGCGGCCGCTCGACGTCGCTCCCGACCTCGGCGGATTCGCGGGGGTCAAGATCACCGGCGACGCCGTTCACGCCGTCGTGACCGATGTCCGCGCCGGGCTGCGGGCCCAGCGGACGGTCCCTCTCGCTACGCACCTCCCCGAAGAGGTCGCCGCCGTGATCGCCCG
>DATEOM010000450.1:0-3824 GCA_035274105.1 Microbacterium sp. | reverse complement strand
ACACGCAAGATGCTCGAGCGCGAGACGGTGACCGCGGCGTCTCTCGATGCGGCCATGACCCGTGCTGAGATGCTCGCGGCCCGCTTGCCGTCGGCGGAGACTCCGGCCGATGAGCCGGTCCGCGAAGCGGCCGCGCCCCGGACGTGGAAGGTCGGCGATCGGGCTCGCAGCAGGTCAGGAGGCTGGGAGGGGCGGATCGCGGCGCTGGACAAGGGTGGTCGCCGGGCGACGCTCGCGGCGATCCGCGAGACAGAGGGCGAGACCAGCGAGGCCTTGGAGCGTGCCCGTTCGGCGGAAGAGCGCGCCGGCGAAGCGCTCCGCACGGCCCAGGAGGAGCGCCGGCGGGCACGTCGCGAGCGCGATGAGCAGGTGCGAGCCGCCCGGGATGAGGCCGAGCGGATCGTCGCCGAGCTGCGCGAGGAGCTCGCCGCGACACGCAAGATGCTCGAGCGCGAGACGGTGACTGCGGCGTCCCTGGATGCGGCCATGTCCCGTGCCGAGATGCTCGCCGCCCGCTTGCCGTCGGCGGAGACTCCGGCCGATGAGCCGGTCCGCGAAGCGGCCGCGCCCCGGACGTGGAAGGTCGGCGATCGGGCTCGCAGCGGGTCAGGAGGCTGGGAGGGGCGGATCGCGGCGCTGGACAAGGGCGGTCGCCGCGCGACGCTCGAAGCGGGCGGGCTGCGCGTTACCGTGGAAGTCGACGATCTCCAGCCGGCCCTCGGCGTGCCGACGACCGTCGGCGGGGGCACGAGACGGGGTGGCGGCACTGCCGCGGCTTCCAACGCGGCGACACTCCGCCTCGAGCGCGCCCGGACCGTGGCGTCATCGCTGGATCTGCGCGGCGCGCGGGTGGAGGAGGCGCTCGAGACGCTCGATCGCTACCTGGACGATGCCGGTGTCGCCGGACTCGGGTCGGCGACGATCATCCACGGGCTCGGCACGGGCGCGCTGCGCGATGCCGTTCGGACGGCTGCCGCGTCACACCCACTGGTCCGTTCCGTCCGGCCCGGTGAGCGCGGAGAGGGCGGCGACGGGGTGACGGTCGTCACGCTCTAGCTCGGCGCGCTTCGCACATCCGCGCGAGCGTCAGGGCTTCGGCGGCTTGCTCTTGTCGGGCTTGGGTGGCGCGGTCGGCGGGATGCACATCTCGGGCGGCAGTAGCGGATCGCAACTGGGTGGTGGTGGTGCCACCGGCGCGAGCGGGCAGTGGCCGGTCGGGGCGAACGGCGCGCCCCAGGTCTTGCCGAACGGGGTGAACGCCCCGTCGTAGAAATACGAGGTCCGCGTTCCCTCGGGCCCACCGCGCGTCCCCGGACCCTTGGCGGCACGCGTGGCCCACAGCCGGTCGGCCTTGTTCCAACTCGGGAAGTTGCTCTCGACCTCGTTGAGGTTCACGAAGCCCTTGGTCACCTTCGGCCCGACACACCCGTCGCGCCAGAGCAGCCCGGACGCCTCATCGATCTCGCGGGACACCCGGAGCGACTGGCGCTGCGTCGGGACCGTGCCCTTGATGAACAGCTCCTTGACCGTCGCCTTCGTGAATGGCCCGGGCTTGAGCCCCGTGAAGGCGTCGACCGTCGCCGTCTGCAGCCCACCGGGTGCCTTGAACGTCGCGATCGGGTATTTCGCACTGATGTCGGTCAGGATCGCGGACCACAACGGCGCCGAGGAGTCGAGCGACAGGCTGCCGTTATTGGGCTGGTTGTTGCTGTTGCCCATCCACACGCCGACCGCGAGGGCCGGAGCGTTCTTGTTGGCCGGCGGGGCGAGGTAGCCGTAGGCGTGGACGTCGCGGTTATCGCTGGTCGTACCCGTCTTGTACGCCGCGGGCCGCCGTCGGCCGTTCTTCGCGTAGACCGCCCATTCGCCCCAGTACGGGTTGACGCTCGGGACGGTATTGCCGGACAGGATGTCGGTGATGATGTACGCGGCCTGCGGGCTGATGACCTCCGCCCCCTCCGCCTTCGTGTCGTCGAGCGGCCAGACCTGGACGCCGTTCTCATCGACGACCTTGGTGATCATCTGGCGCGGCATCTTGACGCCGTGGTTCGCGATCGTGCTGTACGCCTCGAGCATGTCGATCGGGTGGGTCACGAGGGTCCCGATGCCCATCGACACGACCGGACTCTCGCTCGGCGCGAATGTCAGACCGAAGTCCTGGCTCCGCTCGAACGTGTGATCGAGGCCCTGCATCAGCGTCGCCTTGATGGCCGGGATGTTCAATGAGAACTGCAACGCGCTGCGGAGACGCACCGGTCCGCGTTCCTTCTTGTCGGCCTGGGTCGGCGTGAAGCCACGCCCGAAGTCGGTCACGACGTCCATGAACATCGTCGCGGCCGTGTAGGTCTCATCGTCGATCCCGATCGAGTAATCGATCGGTTTGATCGATGAACCCGGCTGGCGCCAGCCGTCGGACAGGACATCGAACTGGGGCTGGAACTTCTTGTTGCCTTTGCCGGTGTAGCGGGCGCTGCCGACGTACGCGAGCACTTCGCCCGTTCGGTAATCCTCGACAGCCGATGCCGCGTTATGGATGTTGCGACCGCGCAGGTTGAGGATCCAGCCCCACTCCCGCGTCGGGATCTTGTTGTCTCGGAGGACCTTTCGCGGATTGCTCGAATGCGGGGCGCGCGCCGCGACGTAGGTGTACTTCTCGGCGATCTTCTGCATGCCCCAGTCGAGCGTCGTTGTGACCCGGTAGCCGCCGGTGTCGACCTTCTCGCAGTCGGCCGGGGTGTCCGGGCAGAGGATCGACGCGAGCTCGTCGCGGACCTTCCAGACGAACTGAGCCGCGCGCCACGAGGCCGATGCCTGTGGCCTGATGACGACCGGCTCCTCCTTCGCGGCGTCGTACTCCGCCGCGCTGTGCTTGGAGCCACTCAGCGGACTGCGCGTCTTCATCAGATCGAGGATGTAGTTGCGCCGCTGGACGATCTCGGACGTGACCGGGACCTGCAGCTGGCTGTTCTTGCACTCCTGGTCGGAGTCCGGGTTCGGCGGGTTCTTGTCGAGACAGACCTCTTCTGCGTTGCGCATGAGGTCGAACTTCGTCGGTGACTGCGGGATCGCGGCGAGGATCGCGAATTGGGCAAGGGTCAGGTCGCTCAGCGACTTGCCGAAATAGCCACGCGCCGCAGCCTTCACGCCATACGTCTGGTTGCCGTAGAAGTTCTGGTTGAGGTACGCAGTGATGATGTCCTGCTTGCCCTGGTCACCCGGGTACGCCTCGGTCAGCCGGATCGACTGGATGATCTCGCGGACCTTGCGCTCGTAGGTGGAGTCCGCGAAGGCTTCCGGGGGAAGCAGGCGGGCCCGCACGAGCTGCTGGGTGATCGTCGAGGCGCCGCGCGGGCGGCCGGCGAGGGTATCGAGGCCGGCGCTGATGATCGCGGACGGATCGAAGCCCGGGTTCGTCCAGAAGAACTGGTCCTCGACGGCAGTCGTCGCGTCGAGCATCTCGGGCGGGATGTCCTTGAAGGTCGCGACCTCCCGGCGGAGCGAGCCGAGCCTCGCGAGCTCGACCTTGCCCGTCCGGTCGTAGACGATCGTCTGCTGCTCGAAGCGCAGGTCCTTGAGGGCCGTGCTCGGGTCGGGGAGTCCTTGCGAATAGAAGTTGTACGCGGCCACGGTGAACAACGCGCCGGCACCGGCCAACAGGATCGTGACCAGCAGGAAGACGATCGGGATGGCGATGAGGGTGGCGCGGATGACGGTTCCGCTGCGCCCGGTCGGCTGGCGGTTGAGGGCGCGCCGATGGCGCTGCCGCCTCGCCAGGGTGGTCTGCATCTAAGCCCGCACGATAGCATGGGTTCATGAACGACCGA
>DATEOM010000449.1:0-5880 GCA_035274105.1 Microbacterium sp. | reverse complement strand
CCCGCGTCGTACAGGTAGCGGCTCGTGGCGTCGGCGAGCGTGTCGGCCACGCGCAGCTCGCGCTCGAGGGCGCTGTCGACGCGCTTGAGGCCCGCCTCGACGGTCTTGAGCAGGCCGCGCGAACGCGCACCCGCGAAGATGCGGTCGGTGAGGCCCAGCTTGCCCGCGATATGCGAGCCCGGCGCTGTCGGTGTCACCCGTCCAGCCTACCGGGGGCGCGTTTCGTCGCGGTCCGCCGTGCGCCGATGCGCGTCAGGCCTGGGGTTTCGTGGCGCGGTGCAGCGCGACGATGCCCATCGACAGGTTGCGGTGAGCCACATCCGTCCAGCCCGCCTGGCGGATCCACGCCGAGAGCGTGCGCTGATCGGGCCAGTCCCGGATCGACTCGTTGAGGTAGTCGTAGGCCTCGGCGTTCGAGCTGACCGTCTTCGCGACGACGGGCAGCACGCGGTCGTTGTAGAAGCGATACAGCCCGTTGAACGCCTTCGACGGCGGGTGCGAGAACTCGCACACCACGAGGCGCCCGCCGGGCTTCGTGACGCGCAGCAGCTCGCTCAGGGCCTTCTTCGGGTCGTTCACGTTGCGCAGCCCGAACGACATGGTGACCGCGTCGAACTCGTCGTCACCGAAGGGCAGCGCGGTCGCGTCGGCCTGCACGAAGGACAGATTCCGGATGCTGCGGTGCCGGCGCTCGCCCTCGGCGATCATGCCGGGCGAGAAATCGGCGGCGACGACGGTGGCACCCCGGCCCGCGAGCGCGACGCTCGAGGCGCCCGTGCCCGCGGCGAGATCGAGGATGCGCTGGCCGGGCCGCGGATTCACCGCGCGCGTCGTCGCCGCGCGCCAGAACCGGTCGTTGCCCATGCTCAGCACGGTGTTGGTGCGGTCGTAGCCGGCCGCGACCTGGTCGAACATGCCGCTCACGCGCGATGGGTCCTTGTGGAGATCGGCGCGGTTCGGCTCGTGATCGGAGGGGTGGGATGCCACGGCTTCGAGTCTAGGCGCCGGTTCCGCCGGTGCCGGGGCCGACCTCGCCGGTGCCCGCGAAGAAGACCGGCGGGGGCGGCGCGACGGCGTCGTACGCGGCGAGCCTCGCGAGCCAGGCGTCCGCGGTCGCATCGTCGAACGGCGCCCCGGCGGCCGCGACGCGCTGCTCGAGGTCGACGGCGAGCGCCTCGAGCCTCTCGACGAGGTCGAGCGGGTAGCCGTACGCGACCCGGTGCTCGTCCCACTCGTCGCGGTCGTCGATGAACAGCCCGCGCCCGTCGATGGCCTTCACGACGTCGAGGTCCATGTCGATGCCGCGGGGCTCACGGTCTTCCCACCGGATGTCCCATGCGACGTCGATGTAGATGCGCACGCGTCGCGGGGTACCGTGCACGGTCATCGCGTAGTCGCCGGTGGGCGGGATGAGGGTGACGTTGGGTCCGTCGGCGAGGAACTCGAGCCCCGGGCGGATGTTGCGCCAGCCGGAGGGCTGGCCGACCCAGTCGCCCCAGCGGTCGCTGCCCAGGTAGATGCAGTCGTTGACCCAGTGGGGGCCGCCGTCCCATTTGCGCCAGCGGAACTGGAGAGGAGCGCCCGGCTCGGGGCGCTCGGGCCGGCCGGAGGCGGGGTGCTGTGCGGCGGCGTCGGTCACCCCGCGAGTCTAGGCTTGGGGGGTGACATCTTCGCACCGCCCGCCTGAGCTGGTGGTCGAGACCCGCGAGATCGAGCACGTCGACGACCTCCTCGCCTACGCCTCTCCCGACGAGCCGCTCGCCTGGCTGCGCCGCGGCGACGGCATCGTCGGCATCGGCTCCGTCGGCGGCTACGTGCGCGAGCCCCGCGATGTTGCCGGGATCGATCCGGCGGCCCTGCCGTCGCCGGCCGATCAGTGGCGGCACCTCGCGGCCACGGCGGAGGTCGACGATCCGGTGGGCTTGCCCGGCACGGGCCTCGTCGCGTTCGGCACCCTCGTCTTCGACGACCGGTCCTCGGCGACGAGCCTCCTCACCATCCCGCAGACGATCATCGGCCGTCACCACGGGCGGTCGTGGGTCACGCGCATCCGCCAGACGTACGTCGATCGCCCCGACCCGGCGGTCGAGCCCCGGCCGTACGGCCCGTACTGGTCGGCCACGCTCGGTCCGGGCAGCCTCAATCCCGCCGGCTACCAGGCCGCGGTGCGCGAGGCCGTCGACGCGATCGTGCGCGGCGAGCTCGAGAAGGTCGTGCTGGCGCGCGACCTCGTCGGCACGATCCCCGTCGGCGCCGACCTGCGCCGGCTCGTCCGCGCGCTCGCCGACGATTACCCCGACACCTGGACCTTCGCGGTCGACGGGCTCATCGGCGCGAGCCCCGAGACCCTGGTGACCGCGGCGCGCGGCGTGGTGACCGCACGGGTGCTCGCCGGGACGATCCCGCGCGGAGCCGACGCACACGACGACACCGAGGCATCCACCGCCCTCGCGCACAGCACCAAGGACCTCGACGAGCATCGCTACGCCGTGCAGAGCGTGCTCGCGACGCTGGGCCCGCACGTCAGCCACCTGCGCGCCGACCCCGAGCCGTTCACGCTGAAGCTGCCGAACCTGTGGCACCTCGCAACCGACGTCGCCGGCGACCTCGCCGACCACGCGTCGGCCCTCGACCTGGTCGCAGCGCTGCACCCCACCGCGGCGGTGGCGGGGACCCCGACGGATGCCGCGCTCGACCTGATCCGCCGGCTCGAGCCGTTCGACCGGGGCCGCTATGCGGGTCCGGTGGGCTGGGTCGACGGCGACGGCAACGGCGAGTGGGCCATCGCCCTGCGCTGCGCGCAGATCGGCGGGGCGCCGCCCCGCAACGTCGCGACGTACAGCGCGACGATCCCGGTCGTCGCCCACGCGGGCGCCGGGATCGTCGCCCGGAGCAACCCCGACAAGGAGCTGCTCGAGACGCGGGTGAAGTTCCGCCCGATCGTCGACGCCCTGGCGTGAGCAGGCGACCGGTCACCGCCGCAGACCTTTCCCGGAATGCCCGATGAACTTCCGGCTCACACAACCCGACGCGCCCGGGAAGCCCGATGAACTTCCGGCTCACACGACCCGACGCGCCCGGGAAGCCCGATGAACTTCCGGCTCACACGACATCCGCCGGAGGGCATGTGTGAGCCGGAAGTTCATTGAGTTCTGGAGAGAGTGCGGGCCCCCGGCGCGGCAACTCACACCGATCGCTGGTAGGCGCGGATCGACCGCACCGCCCAGGCGAAGGCGCCCAGGAAGGTGGCGAGAGGGATCAGGTGGCCGCGAGGCGCAGCTTCTCGGCTTCGACGTCGAACGTCGCCTTCGGCCACTGGGGGTTGATGTCCTCGAGCGCCTCGAGCAGCAGGTTCTGGACGGCGAGCCGGCCGTACCACTTGTGGTCGGCGGGCACGACGAACCAGGGCGCATGCTCGGTCGACGTGCGCTCGAACACGGTCTGGTACGCCGCCATGTACTGCGGCCACAGCTCGCGCTCGTCGACGTCGGTCGGGTTGTACTTCCAGTGCTTGTCGAGGCGGTTCAAGCGGCGCATCAGGCGCTTCTTCTGCTCATCCGGCGAGATGTGGAGCATCACCTTGACGACTCGCGTCCCGGAGTCGGTCAGCTGGCGCTCGAAATCGTTGATCGCCGCGTAGCGACGCTCGATCTCCTGCTCGGAGGCGAGGCGCCTGACCCGGCCGATGAGCACGTCCTCGTAGTGCGAGCGGTCGAAGACGCCGATCATGCCGGAGACGGGAAGCCGCTGCTTGACCCGCCAGAGGAAGTCGTGCTTCAGCTCCTCGTCCGTGGGCTTCTTGAACGCCGACAGCACGATGCCCTGCGGGTCGACCGACCCCACCACGTGGCGGATGATGCCGCCCTTGCCGGCGGAGTCCATCGCCTGCAGCACCAGCAGCACCGAGGCGTTCGTCTCATCGACCCGGCTGCGGGCGTAGAGACGCTCCTGGTACTCGTCGAGCTCGGCGGCGCCGGACTGGAGGTCGTCCGCCGCGTGGGCCTTGTCTTTCTCGTAACCCGGGGTCGAACGGGTGTCGACATCGGCGAGGACGAAGCCCTCGCCCACTCGGAGGAGATCGGCGACATCGCCGCTCCAGTGCTTCTGACTCGAGGCGATCATGGAGCCATCATGGCGGATGCCGCGGGCTCAGCGCTCGAGCGGAACCTCGATGAGCTGGCGTCCGCCGGCGGGCGACGTGAGCGCCTGGTCGAGGGCCGCCCGCGTCGTGACCCGTCGGTACTCCCAGCCGTACGCGAGTGCGAGCTGCTCGAGGCGCACGGTGTGCGGGGTCAGCAGCACCCGGTCCATGACCTCGGCGCCCGCGACGGCGGCCACCTCGAGCCCGTCGAAGATCGTGCCGCCGCCGTCGTTGCCGACGATCAGCTGGAGGCGCGGCTCGTCCTCGTGCGGCGGCAGCAGCATGGCGCCGGCGTCGTGCAGCAGCGCGAGGTCGCCGAGGATCACGCGTGTGACACCCGCCCCGCCGCCGGACTGGCTCGCGAGGGCGATGCCGGTCGCTGTCGCGATGGTGCCGTCGATGCCGGCGAGTCCGCGGTTGGCGTGCACCGGCACCTTCTTGCCCGGGAGCACCTGGTCGGCCACGCGCACGAGTCGAGACGAGCCGAACATCAGGCGGTCGTGCGGCCACGTCGCACGCCACACGGCGTCGACGAGTGCCGCACGGTCGACGGGTGCGCGGATCACTCCGAGTTCCGCCGCGATCGCGCCGAGCCGCTCCCCCGGCACCGCCGACGAGAGGCCGTCTGCGTCGGGTGCCGGCGGGGTGAGATCGATGGATGCTGCGCGCGAAGCGCGCAGCCATGCCCCGAGCCATTCGCGGTCGGGGTCGCCGGTCGCGACGGCGATGCGGTCGGCGGCGAGCGTCGCGCCGTTGAGGTTGAGCGGCTCGCCCGGCCCGCGGACGGCGATGACCTCGATGTCGGGGTCGGAGAGCAGTGCCGCGGTCTCGCGACTGAGCGTCGGGTGGCCCAGCACGACGACGCGCTCGACACGACCGCCGAGCTGCGGGTCGCGCAGCAGCTCGCGGTAGCCGTGCACGAGATGGCGCCCGAAGCGCGCACCGCTCACGATCTCGGCGACCAGGGGCCATGCGCCGACGTGGGCGAGCTCCTCGGCGTCGGTCCCCGCATCGGCACCCGCCAGCACGACGGTGCGCGGGCCGCGCTCGAGCACGAGCGGCGCGTCCTCGGGCTCGGTGGGAAGATCGGCCTCGCCGATGCCGCCGCCGCCCTGGTACAGAGCGCCGGATGCCTCGTCCTCCGCGTCGACCGCCACCGGGGGTCCGTCGGGGTCATCGACGACCGCGGTCTCGAGCTCGGCGGCGGGCACGCCCATCCACGCGGGGAGGGCTCCCGCCAGCGGCTCGCGGTACGGAAGGTTCAGGTGCACCGGCCCCGGCGACCGCGTGCCCGCGCCCAGCGCGGCGGCGACGGCGTCCTCGGCGAGGAGGCGCAGCATCGCGCTCTGCTCGTGCGTGCCGTCGGGGTCGACGGCCTCGGGAACCGGCACGTCGGCCTCGAGCCGCACGGTGGGCGCGAACATCCCCGGCTGGCGCGTCGTCTGGTTCGCGCCGACGCCGCGCAGCTCGGGGGGACGGTCGGCGGTGAGCAGCAGCAGCGGCACGCCGGCGTGATGCGCCTCGAGCGCGGCGGGCAGCAGGTTCGCCACCGCGGTGCCCGACGTGCAGACGACGGCCGCCGGCATCCGTGTCTCTCGTCCGATGCCGAGGGCCGTGAAGCCCGCGACGCGCTCGTCGATGCGCACGTGCAGGCGGATGGCGCCGCGCCGCTCGAGTTCGGCGGCGACCAGGGCGAGCGCCTGGGAGCGCGAGCCGGGGCTCAGCACCACGTGACGGAC
>DATEOM010000448.1:0-7608 GCA_035274105.1 Microbacterium sp. | reverse complement strand
CGCCGCTCGCGGGCTGGTCGGGCGCCGTGGGGGTTGCGGGCTCGGCGGGAGCTTCGCCGTCGGACCCGGGCTCGGCATCGGGCTTCGACGCGACGCGTTCGCCGTACTTCGGAGGCTCGGCACGCTGGCCGGCCTGCGCCGGCGCCGCTGGTGCCGCCGGGGCAACGGGAACGGCCGGTACGACCGGGGCCTGGGGACCGAGGACCTGTCGCGCACGGCCGGCGCTGTTGTCGGTGACGGTGACCTCGTAGTGGTCGGCCACGACCTGCATCACCGACGCGTAGTCGCGGCGGCGTCGCACGAACGAGTACGCCACGATGCTGAGCAGCATGCCGATCGCGATGCCGACGAAGAGCACGCCCACGAAGGCCTGGATCGGCACGGACGGCGAGCCGATCACGAGGATCGCCGAGAAGAGGAGGCCGAGGAGGAGTCCGTTCACCGCGCCCGACCGCGCGGCCGACGCGTAGCCCAGTCGGCCGGTGATGCGCTCGATGGAGCGTAGCCCCTGTCCCACGATCGCGATGTCTCGCGCCGGGATGTCGGCCGCGATGAGGGACGACACCGCCTTCTGCGCGGCCTCGTACGTCGGGAAGCTCGCCACGGTCGGTCCGACCGCGTCGGAACTCTGCGGAGAGCGTCCTCCCATCATGGTCATCTCCCCATCCTCCCACGGCCCGCGGACTACGCTGGGACGTGTGAGCACGCAGAGGGTTTTCGTCGCGCGCCTTTCCGGGTGCTCGGTCTTCGACCCCGCCGGCGACCGTCTCGGCAAGGTCCGCGACGTCGTCGTCATCTACCGCAAAGACGATCCGCCCCGCGTGATCGGGCTCATGGTCGAGATCCCCGGACGACGGAACGTCTTCGTCTCGATCGGCCGCGTCACCTCCATCGCCACGGGGCAGGTCATCACCACCGGCCTCATCAACGTACGCCGCTTCCAGCAGCGCGGCGGCGAGGTGCGCGTCATGGCGGAGCTCCTCGGGCGCAAGGTGTTCTTCGCCGACGGATCCGGAACCGCCGTGATCGAGGACGTCGCCATCGAGCGCAACCGGCTCGGGGAATGGGACGTGGGCCAGCTCTTCCTGCGCAAGCCGAAGACGAGCGCCTCTCCCTTCGCGAAGGGGCCGACGACGTTCGCCAGCTGGGACGCCGTGCGCGAGAGCCAGGTGCCCGGCGAGGCGCAGTCCGCCGAGCAGCTGGTGGCGACGTACTCCGAGCTGCGCCCCGCGGACCTCGCGAACACGCTGCTCGACCTGCCGGAGGAGCGACTGCTCGAGGTCGTGGAGGAGCTTCCCGACGACCGGCTCGCCGACGCTCTCGAAGAGATGCCCGAGGAGGAGCAGGTCCACATCCTCGAGGCGCTGGACGACGAGCGCGCCGCCGACATCCTCGACGCCATGGAGCCCGACGATGCGGCGGACGTGCTCGGCCAGCTCCCGGAAGACCAGCGTGAGGAGCTCCTCGAGCTCATGGAGCCCGAGGAGGCGGAGGACGTCCGCGCGCTCCTCAAGTACGGCCCCGACACCGCCGGCGGTCTCATGACCAGTGAGCCCATCGTGCTCTCCGCCGACGCGACCATCGCCGAGGCACTCGCCCTCATCCGCCGTCATGAGCTCCACCCCGCGCTCGCCGCCGCGGTCTTCGTGACCCTGCCTCCCTACGAGACGCCCACCGGCCGCCTGCTCGGAACCGTGCATTTCCAACGGATGCTGCGGTACCCGCCGCACGAGCGACTGGGTGCCATCATCGACGACACGCTCGACCCGGTGCCGGCGACCGCCTCGGCCGCCGAGGTGGCGCGTCTGCTCGCCTCGTACAACCTCGTCTCGCTTCCCGTCGTCGACCCCGCTCATCGCCTGGTCGGCGCGGTCAGCGTCGACGACGTGCTCGACTATCTCCTCCCGGAGGACTGGAGATCGCACGATGCCGAGGAGGATGAACGCCCGGCATCCGTCCCTACCACGACAGCCAGCACGTCGGCTCTCGGCAAGCCGTCCGGCGCAGGCAGGAGGCGCTGATGGCACGCAACACCCGCCGGCCGTCGCTTGATGCGCCCCGTGGTCGCGGAGGCATGCTGCAGCGTGCGCCGCAGCAGTCGAGCGACCGCTTCGGCCGCTTCTCGGAGGCGTTCGCCCGTGCGATGGGGACCTCGGGCTTCCTCATCGGCATGACGATCTTCGTCGCCGTCTGGCTGTGCTGGAACATCTTCATGCCGCCGCAGCTGCAGTTCGATCCGGCGGCCACGAACTTCACCCTGCTCACCCTCATCCTGTCGCTGCAGGCGTCGTACGCCGCGCCCCTCATCCTGCTCGCGCAGAACCGGCAGGACGACCGCGATCGCGTGCAGATCGAGCAGGACCGGCAGCGCGCCGAGCGCAATCTCGCCGACACCGAGTACCTCGCCCGTGAGGTCGTCGCGCTCCGCATGGCCGTCAACGACTTCGCCGACCAGGTGCTCACGCGCGACACGCTCCGCACCGAACTGCGCGCGCTCCTCGACAAGCTCGAGAGCGCACCCGAGGTCGAGGACGGCGCCACCCGATGAGCACGGCCTCCGCGGACGCCGTCCGCACCGCGGTCGGCGCTGTCTCCGACCCTGAGCTGCGCCGCCCGATCGGCGAGCTCGACATGGTCCGCGACATCTCGGTGGACGGCGACGTCGCACACGTCGCGATCGCGCTGACCATCGTGGGGTGCCCCGCGGCGGACCGGATCGCGTCCGATGTGCGCGCGGCCGCAGCATCCGTTCCCGGGATCACGGATGTCGCACTCGAGGTGGGCGTCATGACGCCGGCCGAGCGGCACGCGCTCACCGAGCGACTGCGCGGCGGCCGCGCCCGCGAGATGCCCTTCGGCCCCGGCACGCTCACGCGCGTCATCGCCGTCACGAGCGGCAAGGGCGGCGTCGGCAAGTCGACGGTCACCGCGAACCTCGCCGCCGCGCTGGCCGGGCGCGGGCTCGCCGTCGGGCTCATCGATGCCGACGTGCACGGGTTCTCGATCCCCGGCCAGTTGGGGCTCGTCGCGGCAGACGGCGGCGTGCCGCAGCCGACACGCGTGGACGACCTCATGCTGCCGCCGGTCGCACACGGCGTGAAGGTGATCTCGATCGGCATGTTCCTGCGCCGCGCCGAAGGCGACGCACCGGTGGGCGCCGTGGCGTGGCGCGGGCCGATGCTGCACCGCACCGTGCAGCAGTTCCTCACGGACGTGTACTTCGGCGATCTCGACGTGCTCCTGCTCGACATGCCCCCCGGCACGGGTGACGTCGCGATCTCGGTCGGACAGCTGCTGCCCAACGCCGAGGTGCTCGTCGTGACGACTCCTCAGGCCGCCGCAGCCGACGTCGCCGTCCGCAGCGGCGTCGTCGCGCGTCAGACCGGCCAGCGCGTCATCGGAGTGGTCGAGAACATGGCCGCCATGGTGCTCCCCGACGGCACGACGATCGACGTGTTCGGCGCCGGCGGCGGCGCCGCGGTCGCCGAGTCGCTGTCGCAGCCCGCGGCCGAGGTTCCCCTGCTGGCATCGGTGCCGCTCAGCCCGACGCTGCGGACGGACGCCGATGCCGGAACGCCCGCGGTCATCGCACATCCCGACGATCCCGCCGCGCGCGCCATCGCCGGTCTCGCCGAGACGCTGGCCCAGACGCCTCGCGGGCTCTCAGGGCGTTCGCTGCCGTTCCGCCCCCGCTGACCGCGGCGCGGGTCAGGTCGCTTCGCTGTCGTACGGCGTCGGGCCGTCGATCGGCACCCGGTACGGCGTCCGCACCGGCGTCGTCGGAGGCGCGGGGGCGGACGGCGCCTGGGCCGCGGCGATGCTCGCGACCGGAGCGTCGTCGAGCAGAGCCTCGCGGATGATGCGCCGCGGGTCGTACTGGCGCGGGTCGAGCGTGCGCCAGTCGACGTCGTCGAAATCCTCGCCCATCTCGTCGCGCATGCGCGTCCGTGCGGTCGTGACCCACGTCCGTGCCCGCTTGGTCAGCCCCGCGAGGGCCTCCGCATAGCGGGGCAGCCGCTCGGGTCCGAGGATGAGTGCCGCGACGAGTCCGATCAGCAGGAGCTTCTCGATCGTGAGGCCGAAGATCATGCCTTCAGATTACCGCCGTGCCTGTGCGGCCAGCGCCGTGCGGCCGCGTAGGCTGGCGGGCGGAGGATTCCGATGGGAGAGCAGAACGCGAACCAGCGGTTCGTCGATGAGGCGACGAGCGAGCCGGAGCACATCTCACGTGCCCGCGCGCACGCGCTCGAGCTCGGCGCCGCCCCGATCAGCCCCGCGATCGGCGCTCAGTGCGCTGTCATCGCCGCGGTGTCGCAAGCGCTCAACATCGTCGAGATCGGCACCGGAGCCGGGGTCTCGGGTCTGTGGCTGCTGCACGGCTCCCCCCGCGCGACCCTCACCACCATCGACAAGGAGCCCGAGCATCTCGGCGCCGCCCGTCAGGCCTTCGCCGAGGCGCGGATCCCTCCGGCCCGTGCCCGGTTCATCACCGGCCGCGCCTCAGAGGTGCTGCCGCGCATGAACGAGGCGTCCTACGACATCGTTCTCGTCGACGCCGACCCCGAGGGGGTCATCGAGTACGTCGAACACGGCCTGCGCCTGGTGCGCGCCGGCGGCACGGTGCTGGTCCCCCGGGTGCTCTCCGGGGGCGCGGTCGCCGATCCGGTGCGCCGCGACCCGGTCACGACGGCCTACCGCTCGCTCATCCAGGAGACGCAGGCCTCCTCCGCGGTGATCGGCGCACTGTCGATCACGGGCGAGGGCCTGCTGCAGCTCACCACCGTCGGCACGTCCTGAATCTCGGACGAAGATACGCGAACGGCCGGTCCGATCGGACCGGCCGTTCGCGCAACGAGCGATTACGCGGCGTTGACGACGCCCCCCAGGACGTCGTAGAGCTCCTTGGCCTCAGCGTCGTTCACCGAGACGACGAGGCGACCGCCTCCCTCGAGCGGCACGCGCACGATGATGAGTCGACCCTCCTTCACGGCCTCCATCGGCCCGTCTCCGGTTCTCGGCTTCATGGCTGCCATTGCGGCTCCTTTTCATCGATGGTCTGCACGTCAAGTTTATCGTGAGGGCCGACGCCCCGGGCACGCCTGGGGAAAGCGGCATCCGACATCCGGCGTCATGGAACCTGCCAGTTGGTGCTGCCCAGCGCATACATGTTGTAGATCCACCACCACTGACCGGCGAGGCATGCGACGAGCACGCCGATCCGCCATACGCGCGAGCGTGGAACCGCGAACGCGCCCCACAGCGGGGACAGTGGAACGAGCAGCCGGAAGATGCTCGACTGCGGGAAGAACACCAGCAGGAGATAGACGAGGTAGCTCGCGCTCCACAGCCGGATCTCGATCCCGAGCCGGCGCACCTGCGGCAGGGCGATCAGGGCGACCACGATGAGGAGCAGCCCACCGCCCACGAGCGCGTAGCCGACTGCGAGCGGGAGGTGCCACATCGTCTCGAACCAGTACGACACGCCCGCGAGGAACGGCTCGAGGGGTGAGAACGTCGCGTCGCCCAGGATCCAGTTGCGTCGCCATGCCATCTCGGTCGCGAGATACGCGTCCGGATCACCCGTGACCCACCCCGCGATGACCTGCCAGGCGAATCCCGCGATCGCGGCGAGCAACCCCGCAACGATGATGTGTGTGATCTCCGGAGCGCGCAGCGGCTCACGCGCCCGGGTGAACCAGCGCCAGATGCCGAAGAGCGCCAGGAACAGCGCGAACGCGAGCACACCGGGACGTGTGAACGCCATCAGCGGGATCAGCGCGTAGAGCCATGCATAGCGTCGGTGCGCGACGGCCAGCAGCGCGCAGAACAGCCAGAACAGGTTCAGCGCCTCGGCGTAGCCGACGTGGAAGAGCGCCGCGAGGGGGCCACTGGCGAAGAACGCCACCGCCCAGAGCGTCGCGGACTCGTCCAGCCGCATCCGCAGCAGATAGTACAGAGCGATGGATGCCCCGTACCCGGCGACGAGCGAGACGATGAGGGCCCCGGTCTGCCAGAGGCCGAACGGCGTCGAGACCACCTGCGCGAGCCACGGGTAGAGCGGGAGGAACGCCCACGCGTTCTCGGCGACCTGCCCGGAGTCGGTGAGGGGCAGCCGGTTCGGATACCCCGATGCGGCGACCAGCCAGTACCACGCACCGTCCCACGCGATGACGGTGTCGCCGAGGCGGGCATCCGCGCCCATCCGCGACGTGAAGCCCGACAGCTCGGTCGCGGCGAACAGGAAGAGGGTGGTGACGATCCTGGCCGTGACGTAGATGGCCGCCACCCGCACAGCGGCCCGAGCGGCAGACACGGGTGCCACCGGCGATGAGGTCAGCTGCTGGCCAGCCACGCGCGCAGGCCCTGCTCGACGGCCTCGATCTGGGAGATCGGCACGCGCTCTTCGTCGTGGTGGGCCAGGTGCGGGTCACCGGGGCCGTAGTTCACCGCGGGCACGCCGAGTGCGCTGAAGCGAGCGACATCGGTCCAGCCGTACTTCGGCCGAGGCTCGGCGCCGACCGCCGCGAGGAACTCCTGGGCGAGCGGCGCCTCCAGCCCGGGCCGTGCGCCGGCAGCGGCATCGACGACATCGACCTCGAAGCCGGCGAACACGTCGCGCACGTGATTCTCCGCCTCGGCGACATCCCTGCTGGGGGCGAAGCGGTAGTTGACCTCGACCTCGCAGAGGTCGGGAATGACGTTGCCGGCCACGCCGCCGTTGATACGGACCGCGTTGAGGCCTTCCCGGTAGACGAGACCCTCGACCGCGACCTCCCTCGGAACGTACGCGGCGAGGCGTTCGAGGACCGGCGCGGCCTTGTGGATCGCGTTCTCGCCGATCCACGCCCGGGCGCTGTGCGCGCGCACCCCGTGCGTGCGGACGATAGCGCGAAGGTTGCCGTTGCAGCCGCCCTCGACCTCGCCGTTCGACGGCTCCCCCAGGATGGCGAAATCGCCGGCGAAGAGATCGGGGCGGGTGCGAGCGAGCCGGGTGAGTCCGTTGAGGTCCGCGTCGACCTCCTCGTGGTCGTACCACATCCAGGTGATGTCGACCCGGGGGTCCGCGAGTTCGGCGGCGAGCTTCAGCTGCACGGCGACACCCGCCTTCATGTCGACGGTGCCGCGCCCCCAGATGTGGGACACCCCGTCGAGCTCGATGTCTCGGGTCGGCACGTTGCCGTTGATCGGGACGGTGTCGATATGACCGGCGATGACGACGCGCTGTGCGCGACCGAGGTGAGTACGGGCGACGATCGTGTCGCCGTCGCGGTACACCTCGAGATGCTCGAGAGCAGTGATCTCGTCGAAGATCGCGTCGGCGAGAGTCTTCTCGTCCCCGGAGACGCTCGGAATGTCGCAGACGATGCGAGTGAGTTCGGCAGAGGGGAGAGTCAGGTCGAGCGCCGGCATCCCTCGAGTCTACCGAGCGCGAAATTGTGCGGTTAACGCGCAATGGCCACCCTGTGGGGGTGGCCATTGCGTGAATGGGTGTCCGGCGGTGTCCTACTCTCCCACAGGGTCCCCCCTGCAGTACCATCGGCGCTGAGAGGCTTAGCTTCCGGGTTCGGAATGGGACCGGGCGTTTCCCTCTCGCTATGGCCGCCGAAA
>DATEOM010000447.1:0-8401 GCA_035274105.1 Microbacterium sp. | reverse complement strand
ACCGTCCTGAACGGCACGCCCGCCGGCAAGGGCCGCGCGACTCCCTCGCGAGCCGAGCAGGAGGCCGCCCGCAAGCGCCCCCTCGTCCCTGACACGAAGGAGGCGAAGGCGCGCGCCAAGGCGGATCTCGCCACGCAGCGCGAGAAGGCCCGCATCGGCATGGCCAACGGCGACCAGCGCTACCTCCCGGCGCGCGACCAGGGTCCGCAGCGCAAGTTCGTGCGCGACTGGGTCGATGCCGGCTGGCACCTCGGCGAAGCGGTCATGCCGGCCATGGTGCTCGTCATCCTCGCGACGTTCCTTCCGATCGCGGCGCTGCAGTACTACGCGTTCGTGGGTCTCTGGATCTTCATCTTCTTCGTCATCGGCGACATGGTCCTCACGTCGATCACCGTCAAGCGCGCCGTGAAGAAGAAGTTCGGCGAGGGCAAAGTCGAGAAGGGTCTCGGCTGGTACGCGGCCATGCGCACCGTGCAGATGCGCTTCCTCCGCCTTCCGAAGCCGCAGGTCAAGCGCGGCCAGAAGCCGGCCTGAGCTTCACCAGTCCCCGGTTGATCTGCCGCGCCCACAGCGGGCCGCGGTAGAGGAAGGCCGTGTAGCCCTGCACGAGGGTGGCTCCGGCATCCAGCCGCTCCTGCACGTCGGCGGCGGTCTCGACGCCGCCGACGGAGATCACGGCGAACTCGGCGGGCACCGTCTGACGCAGCAGACGCAGCACCTGGAGCGCGCGCGCCTTGAGCGGGGCGCCCGAAAGTCCGCCGTCGCCGGCGGCGGCCACCGTCGCCGGGTCGGTGACGAGTCCGTCGCGCGAGATGGTGGTGTTCGTCGCGATGATGCCGGCCAGGCCCGCGTCGACCGCAAGCTGCGCGATCGCCACGATCTCGTCGTCGGGAAGGTCGGGCGCGATCTTCACGAGCAGCGGCGTCGCGCCCGCCGCGTCGCGCACGGCGTCGAGAAGCGGACGCAGAGTCTCGACCGCCTGCAGGCCGCGCAGCCCCGGGGTGTTCGGCGACGACACGTTCACGACGAGGTAGTCGGCGAGCGGCGCCAGCAGCGTCGCGCCGCGGACGTAGTCGGCGGTCGCGTCCGCGACGTCGACGACCCGGCTCTTGCCGATGTTGACGCCGAGCACGGTGCGGCGCGAGCGCTTGCGGAGCGTCCGGAGGCGCGTCGCCGCGGCGGCGGCGCCGTGGTTGTTGAAGCCCATGCGGTTCACGACGGCGCGGTCGGGGATGAGCCGGAACAGCCGCGGGCGCGGGTTGCCGTCCTGCGGGATCGCGGTGACGGTGCCGACCTCGACGTGACCGAAGCCGAGCGCGTGAAGCCCGGACGCCCCCTTCACGTCCTTGTCGAATCCGGCGGCGACGCCGAACGGCGAGTCGAACGACAGACCCAGCGCGGTGGTGGCGAGCGTCGGCGCGGGCCGGGTCATCGCGCGCGTGGCCCACGAGAACGGTGGGACTCCCAGCATCCGTATCACGACCATCGCCGAATGGTGGGCGGACTCGGGGTCCATGCGCGACAGGACGGTGCGGAAGAGGAGGGGATACATCCCTCCTAGGCTATCCGGTCACTCCGTGGCGGCCGCCGCGCTCTCGTCACGCGCGGGCGTACGACCGTGGTCCGCGCGCAGCTGGTCGATCGCGGCTTCGAAGTCCTCGAGCGAGTCGAACGCCTGGTACACGCTCGCGAACCTGAGGTAGGCGACCTCGTCGAGGTCGCGGAGCGGCCCGAGGATCGCGAGCCCGATCTCGTTCGCATCGAGCTGCGAGGCGCCGGTCTGGCGGATGCTCTCTTCGACGGTCTGCGCGAGCACCGCGAGGTCGGCGTCGGTCACCGGCCGGCCCTGGCACGCCTTGCGCACGCCCGACATGACCTTCTCGCGACTGAACGGCTCGATCACGCCGGAGCGCTTGATGACATTGAGGCTCGCCGTCTCGATCGTCGTGAAGCGGCCTCCGCACTGCGGACATTGGCGACGGCGACGGATGCTGAGACCGTCGTCGCTGGTCCGCGAATCGATGACGCGCGAATCGGCGTGGCGGCAGAACGGGCAGTGCATGGCAGAGACAGCCTACGCCGGGATTTCCGGTCTCAGTCCTGGAAGCGGGCCGTGATGGCCTCGCCGTGGGCGGGGAGCGCTTCGGCCTCTGCCAGCGTCACGATGGCGTCGTGGACGGCGGCGAGGGCGTCGCGGTCGTACTCGACGACCTGCTGCGGACGCAGGAACGTGGCCGCCGAGAGGCCGGACGAATAGCGGGCCTGTCCCCCGGTCGGCAGTACGTGGTTGCTGCCGGCGAGGTAGTCGCCGAGGCTCACCGGGGAGTCGGCGCCGACGAACACCGCGCCGGCGTGCACGAAGTCCTCGGGGCGCGGGTCGGCGAGGTGCAGCTCGAGGTGCTCGGGAGCGTAGGCGTTGCTGAATGCGGTGGCCGCGGCGAGGTCATCGACCAGCACGATCGCCGACTGGGGTCCCGCGAGAGCGGCGGCGACGCGCTCGGCGTGCCGGGTGGCGGCCGCGCGTGGCGCGATGGCCTCGAGCACGTCGGTCGCGAGCTGCTCCGACGTCGTGACGAGGACGGCGGACGCCTGCTCGTCGTGCTCTGCCTGGCTGATGAGGTCGACGGCGACCAGGCGCGCGTCGGCGCTGTCGTCGGCCACCACGAGGATCTCGGTCGCGCCGGCTTCGGCATCCGTCCCGACGAGACCCGCCACGGCGCGCTTGGCGGCCGCGACGAAGTTGTTGCCGGGACCGGTGACGACGTCGACCGGCTCGAGGCCGAGCGACGCGACGCCGTGGGCGAGGGCGCCGATCGCGCCGGCGCCGCCCATCGCGTACACCTCGGTCACGCCGAGGAGCTTCGCGGCGCCGAGGATCACCGGGTGCACACGGCCGCCGAACTCGCGCTGCGGCGGAGAGGCGAGGGCGATCTCGGACACGCCCGCGACCTGCGCCGGCACGACGTTCATGACGACGCTCGACGGGTACACGGCCTTGCCGCCGGGGACGTACAGGCCGACGCGCCGCACCGGCTGCCAGCGCTGCGTCACCCGGGCGCCGGGACCGAGCTCGGTCACCGTCGGAGCGGGCACTTGGGCGGCGGATGCCTCGCGCACGCGCTGGATCGCCTGCTCGAGTGCGCCACGCACGGCGGGGTCGAGTGCGTCCAGCGCCTCGTCGAGGTGCGCGGCGGGGACGCGGATGTCGTGGTCGGCGACGCCGTCGAACCGCTCGGCCTGCTCGCGGAGGGCGGCCTCGCCGCGTCCGGCGACGTCGTCCACGATGTGCGCGGCGGTGGCGAGGGCCTGTTCGCGTGCCGCCTCGGCACGGGGAACGGTCGCGAGGAGTTCCGAGGGCGAGAGCGTGCGCCCGCGCAGGTCGATCGTCCGGAGCATCCGTCTACGGTACCGCGCGCGGTGCCGGGATCAGCCGCGCGTGACGCCCGAGACGTCGTGCAGGTAGCCGATGCGGCCGTCCTCGTGGCGCACCACGAACACCTCGCCGCGGTCCTCGATCACAAGCGCCCAGGCGCTCGGGCCGATCCGGAACACGGGGATGCCGATCTCGTCGACGATGTCGCGCTCCTCGGGCACGAGCGCCCAGAACGCCTGGTGCTGCGGCGCGCTGGCGGCCGCGGGCTCGACGGTCGACGTCGGGTTCTCGACGTGCTCGAACGACTCGCGCGCCTGCGCGGGCTCCTTCGCGGCGACCGGCGCCGGTTCCTCGGCCGGGGCGGCCTGCTCGTCGATCGGGATGACGGTGGTGGCGAATTCGTCGGTGGCGGTGGCTTCGGGTGCCGGCGCCTCGGCTGCCGCGAACTCCGGAGCCTCGGGGGTCGCAGCGTCGGCGGCGGCGTACGGCGTGTACTCGGCCTCGGGCTGCGCCTCGGGCTCGGGGCGCACGTACGCGGGACGCGGCGACACGCGCCGCACCGGACGGGCGCTGCGGTGCGCCGGAACCTCGGGACGGCCGCGGAAGTCCTGGGCGAACGGCGCGATGAACGGCGCGCCCACGGTGAGCACGACGCCGGCGAGCATGAGGAAGAACTCCACCCAGACGACCCACGAGGCGAGGAAGCCCTGGCCGACGGAGAGCCGGACGAACGAGTTCCACAGGATCGACAGCCACAGGACGGTCGACACCGAGAAGGCGACCGACGCGAACTGATCGATGCCGAGCGACCCGACGCGGCGGATGCCCTGCGGCGACAGGCGGCGCAGCGCGATCAGGAACACGGCGACGGTGGGCACTCCGATCGTGAGGACCCAGTCGATGCCGCTCGTCCAGACGGAGGGAGCGGACTCGAACGGGCCGTAGATCGGGAAGAACGACACGACGAACGCGACGACCCAGGTGCCCACGAGGGCGACCTCGCGGATGGAGAACGGCCCGACACCGTACTGCGGCGGCTCTTCGGTGGTGACCGCCTCGTCGATGCTGGCGTCCTGATTCTCGTCCGTCACGATTCTTCCTTCCGGCGAGCTCCCGAGGCTCGCGTCGACCCGATATTACCCACGGCGTATGAGACGCCGATGAGACCGCGCGCCGCGCGGCGACATGCGCCGGCGCGGGCCCGCCATGCTTTCACCCGAGGCACTGCGGCCCGAGGAGACCCTTGAGCTCGCCGTACAGATCCGGGGTGATCCGCACGGTGTGCGGCACCTCGAACACCTTGGCAACCGTGCCGCTATGGAGCTTGAGCGACACCTCGGTGTCGCCGGCGTGGCGGTTCAGTGTCTGCAGGAGCTCGCCGACGAGCGCCTCGCTCGCGCGGCGCTCGGGGATGATCAGCACCAGTGCGCTGGACTCGTCCATGCTGCCCAGATCGGGCGAGAACGCCGACTGCGCATGGAGGTTCATGCCGTCGTCGCGCCGCGAGACGCGGCCGCGCACCACGAGGATCGAGTCGGCCTGCAGCATGTGCTGGAACTCGGTGTATGTCTTGCCCATGAACATGACCGTGATCTCGCCGTCGAAGTCCTCGACGGTGATCATGCCGTAGGGATTGCCGCTCTGCTTGGCGACCCGGTGCTGCACGCTGGTGACCAGGCCGGCGATCGTCACCTGGTCGCCGTCGCCGACGTCCTCCGACGCGAGCAGATCGTGGATGCTGGTCGACGCGTGCTTCGCGAGCGGGATCTCGAGCCCCGCGAGCGGGTGGTCCGACACGTAGAGGCCGAGCATCTCGCGCTCGAACGCGAGCTTGTCCTTCTTGGTCCACTCGGGCCGCTCGGGCACCTTGGCCGCCTGCTGCGGCTCGTCGTCTCCCCACAGCGAGTCGAAGTCGAAGCCGACCTCGCCGTTGGCCTCGCGGCGCTTGTCGAGTACGGCTGCCTCGGTCGCGTCCTCATGGATCTCCATCAGCGCGCGGCGCGTCGAGCCCATCGTGTCGAACGCGCCGGCCTTGATGAGCGACTCGACCGTCCGCTTGTTCGCGACGTGGACGGGCACCTTCGAGAGGAAGTCGTGGAAGCTCGTGTAGGTCGCATCCGCGCGCGCGGCGACGATGCCGTCGACGACGTTGCCGCCGACGTTGCGCACCGCTCCGAGGCCGAAGCGGATGTCTTCACCGACGGCCGCGAAGTAGCGGATCGACTGCCCGACGTCGGGAGGGAGCACCTTGATGCCCATGCGGCGGCACTCGTTGAGGTACACCGCCATCTTGTCTTTCGAGTCGCCGACGCTGGTGAGGAGCGCGGCCATGTACTCGGCCGGATAGTGGGCCTTGAGGTAGGCCGTCCAGTAGGAGACGAGCCCGTAGGCGGCGGAGTGCGCCTTGTTGAAGGCGTAGTCGGAGAAGGGAAGCAGGATGTCCCACAGCGCCTGGATCGCGGCGTCGCCGAAGCCGCGCTCCTTCATGCCGCCCGAGAAGCCCTCGTACTGCTTGTCGAGCTCGGACTTCTTCTTCTTTCCCATCGCGCGGCGCAGGATGTCTGCTTGGCCGAGCGAGAAGCCGGCGACCTTCTGCGCGATGGCCATGACCTGCTCCTGATAGATGATCAGGCCGTAGCTGATGTCGAGGATGTCTTTCAACGGCTCCTCGAGCTCCGGATGGATCGGCGTCACCGGCTGCAGGCCGTTCTTGCGCAGCGCGTAGTTGGTGTGCGAGTTCGCCCCCATGGGGCCGGGGCGATACAGCGCGATGACAGCCGACACGTCTTCGAAGTTGTCGGGCTTCATGAGCCGCAGAAGCGATCGCATCGGTCCGCCGTCGAGCTGGAACACGCCGAGTGTGTCGCCGCGGGTCAGCAGTTCGTAGGCGGGGCGGTCGTCGAGCGCGAGGTGCTCGAGGTCGAGCTCCTCGCCGCGGTTCAGGCGGATGTTGTCGAGGGCGTCCGAGATGATCGTGAGGTTGCGCAGCCCCAGGAAGTCCATCTTGATGAGGCCGAGGGTCTCGCACGACGGGTAGTCGAACTGCGTGACGATCTGGCCGTCCTGCTCGCGGCGCATGATCGGGATGATGTCGAGCAGCGGCTCGGACGACATGATCACGCCCGCGGCGTGCACACCCCACTGCCGCTTGAGGCCTTCGAGCCCGAGCGCACGGTCGAACACCGTCTTCGCCTCGGGGTCGGTCTCGATCAGCGTGCGGAACTCGACAGCCTCCTTGTAACGAGGATGCTGCGGGTCGAACATTCCGTCCAGCGGCATGTCCTTGCCCATCACGGCCGGGGGCATCGCCTTGGTCAGCCGCTCCCCCATGCTGAACGGGAACCCGAGCACACGGCCGGCGTCCTTCAGGGCCTGCTTCGACTTGATGGTGCCGTATGTGACGATCTGCGCGACGCGCTCGGAGCCGTACTTCGCGGTGACGTAGTCGATCACCTCGCCGCGGCGACGATCGTCGAAGTCGACGTCGAAGTCGGGCATGGAGACGCGGTCGGGGTTGAGGAAGCGCTCGAAGATGAGGCCGTGCTCGAGCGGGTCGAGGTCGGTGATCTTCATCGCGTAGGCCACCATCGAGCCGGCACCGGAGCCACGGCCGGGACCCACGCGGATCCCGTTGTCCTTCGCCCAGTTGATGAAGTCGGCGACGACGAGGAAGTACCCGGGGAACCCCATCTGCAGGATGATCCCGGTCTCGTACTCCGCCTGCTTGCGCACCTTGTCGGGGATGCCGCCCGGGTACCGGTAGTGGAGGCCGCGCTCGACCTCCTTGATGAGCCAGCTGTCTTCGGTCTCGCCGTCGGGCACCGGGAAGCGCGGCATGTAGTTCGCAGCAGTGTTGAACTCGACCTTGCAGCGCTCGGCGATCAAGAGGGTGTTGTCACACGCCTCGGGGTGGTCGCGGAACAGCTGGCGCATCTCCTGCGCGGTCTTGATGTAGTAGCCGTCGCCGTCGAACTTGAACCGATTCGGGTCGTCGAGGGTCGACCCCGACTGCACGCACAGCAGTGCCGCGTGAGCGTCTGCCTCGTGCTGGTGCGTGTAGTGGGAGTCGTTGGTGGCCACCAGCGGGATGCTGAGATCCTTCGCGAGCCGCAGCAGATCCGTCATGATCCGCCGCTCGATCGAGAGGCCGTGGTCCATGATCTCGGCGAAGTAGTTCTCTTTGCCGTAGATGTCCTGGAATTCTGCGGCCGCCGCGCGCGCCGCGTCGTACTGTCCCAGGCGCAGCCGCGTCTGCACCTCGCCGGACGGGCATCCGGTCGTCGCGATGAGTCCCTTGCCGTACGTCTGCAGGAGCTCGCGGTCCATGCGCGGCTTGAAGTAGTAGCCCTCCATGCTCGACAGCGAGCTCAGCCGGAACAGGTTGTGCATGCCCTCGGTGGTCTCGCTCCACAGTGTGGTGTGCGTGTACGCACCGGAGCCGGAGACGTCGTCGCTCTTCTGCTCGGGCGTGCCCCACGCGACGCGGGACTTGTCGCTGCGGTGCGTGCCGGGCGTGACGTACGCCTCGAGCCCGATGATCGGGTTGATGCCGGCGGCCTGCGCCGCGCGGTAGAACTCGAACGCCGCGAACGTGTTGCCGTGGTCGGTCACGGCGATGGCCGGCATGCCGTACTCGGCCGCAGCCTGCGTCATCGCCCCGATCTTGGCCGCCCCGTCGAGCATCGAGTACTCGCTGTGCACGTGCAGATGGACGAAGGAATCGGATGCCACCCAACGAGTCTACGAAGCGGCTCCGACATGCCCGTGGCCCGGGCGGCGCGTTGACCGCACGAGCGGCGGAATCGTCTCACCCTCGAGTTCAAGGTGAAGTTCGAGCACGCGACGAGACCGCACGATAGCACCGATGGATGCCGCGACCCGGTGCTATCGTGCGGTCTCGCGCCCGTCACCGGCGGATGATCTCGCTGTCTGTGCTCACGTGGAGTATTGCCGCGTGCCACGCCGGCGGTTCACGAAATCTCAGAAGTCCTCGTCGAGGGCGTACTGGCGCTGCCACGACTCGGGGCG
>DATEOM010000446.1:0-6418 GCA_035274105.1 Microbacterium sp. | reverse complement strand
CACCGGGGCAAGTCCGTGCCCCCGACGGCCCGACGTGGCGGGGTGGCGCGAGGCCCGGTCGACTAGGTCGTCCGGCCCGGCGCCGCCGCCGAGCGGAGAGCGTCGTGCGCTTCGCTCTCCAGCTCCGCCCGCCGCTGCCTGTACACGTCGAACGAGCGGGACGACGGCCAGTCGGCGCCCAGGTACTCGTCGGGCAGCCGGGGGTCGACGCGCAGCAGTGTCGTCCAGTCGGCGCCCAGCGCGATCAGCTGCGATGCGGCAGGCATGGATGTCGCACCTCGGCCGTGAGCCGTCCATTCGTCGATGAAGAGTTCGTGGGATGCGCGCAGGGCATCGAGATTCCACACGCTGTCGATGACCCCGCTCACCGGAAAGCTGGGGAGCTGCTCCGCGTGAAAGGCGACGACCTCGTGCTCGCGGATCTCGTCGCGGTGCGGTTCCAGCACCTCGGCCAGGTCGACGACCCCCGGGGCGATCCACAGCCCGTCGCGCAGGGGCGCGAACCCTTCCCACACCAGTGCCGCGCGTACTTGCTGACGGGCTCCTCGCTGCGCCTCCGGGACGGTGAAAGTGACCAGCGTCCACCCTCCGCCGTCGGGTGAGAACGGGTGTGAGGAGTCCACGCGCACGGCGGCTTCGTGCATGACCTCCCGCCCGAACGGCGTGAGCCCGTACAGAATGCTGCGCCCGCGCCGTTCGCGGGAGAGGTAGCCGGTCATGACCAGGCGGTCGAGTGAAGCCCGCGCGGTGGGGCCGGCCACGCCGGCCCCACCGAGCACGTCGAGATACAGAGCGGCCCGGACCGGTTCGTCTATCCCCGCCTTCATGAGCTCGCCCAGGAGCGAGAAGAGGAGTCGCTTCGGCTTCCGGACGATGCCGTCCGCGACGAGGGAGAGGTCGGCGCCCACCATCTCATGCTGAGGGAGCGATCGCAGTGGACTGCGTATCAACACGCTGCCTTTCCGGCGAAGACCGCGGCCTCGGTGCGGGCGGACCAGCGTGACGCCTGTTCGGTGAAGTCGCGGACGAACTGCCGCGCCGCGACGGCGTACCGCGAGAGCGTGATGAAGTTGTGGGTCATCCCCTCATAGACGACGAAGGTGATCGGCACGCCCGCCGCTGCCAGCCGACCGGCGTAGGCGACGGACTCGTCGCGGAGCGGGTCGCACTGGCCGGCCGCGAGGAAGGTGGGCGGCAGCACGGCGTAGTCGTCGATGATCCGCAAGGCGCTGGCCTCGATCTTCGCGGACTGCGAGGGGAAATACGACGCCATGAAGTGCCGCATCGAGTCCACGCTCAGCATGGGGTTGCCGCCGTAGAGTGCGTGCGAGCCGGTGATCTCGCCGTCCAGTGCGAGAAAGTCGAGCACCGGATTGATCACGGCCTGCCACGAGATCTCGGGGCCGCCGTTCACAGCCGCCCAGTGGGACAGGAGGGCCGTCAGATTGCCGCCCGCGGAGTCTCCGCCGACGGCGAGGGCGCCGCCTCCGTCCAGCTCCCCGCGATGCAGGTCGGCCCAGACCAGCGCATCGACGGCCTGCTCGAACGCGACGGGGTACCTGTGTTCCGGCGCGAGGTAGTAGTCCAGCGACAGGATCGCGATGCCGGCGCCGCTGCTGACCGAGTGGAGCACCATGTCCACGCTGTCCAGGTCGCCGACCACGAAGCCGCCGCCGTGCATGTAGACGAGCAGGCCGTTGCTGGCGCCGTCGGGCAGGTAGAGCCGGGCGCGCATGGGGCCGTGGCGCGTCGGGATGCCGAGGTCGCGGGTGGTGGCCGGCCGATCGGCTGAGCCCTGCTCGGCGAGCAGCGCCGCGTAGCGGCGACGGGACTCGGGCACGTCCGGCGCGCCGTCCTCCATCGTGGCGCGGAACTTATCGATGTACCCGACGATGTCGTCGGCGACCGGGCGCGGCTGCGTCTCACTGTTCGGCATGGGATTCCTCTCCGCCCGCTGCAGCGAGCACTTCGTAGACGTCGATGGTGGTCGCGCCGGGCGCCACGCGCGCCCAGCCCACGAAAACGGCCCGGGTGAGCCACTCCAGCGCGGGATCCGCCGTGCGGAAGATCGGGCGGGTCGCGAAGTAGTCCAGCTGCTCGCCGCCCTCGACGCGGTGCCCGATCCCGGTGTTGAGAACCTCGATCACCGACCCGCTGTCGCTGCGCACCAGGTAGCGGGCTTCGACGTGCACCAGGTCGCCTTCGGCGAGGCGCGCCCAGTCCCCACCGGAGGGGAGCACCTCACCGGAGACCTCTCCGCGGACGGTGCCGCCGACGATGGGCACGAGCAGCAGCTGCTCGGTGTTGACGGTTCCGATCTCGATCCAGGGCTCGACCTCGGCGACGATCGTGAAGCGATACCCCAGCCGGGGTTCGGTGTGCGTCATCGTTTCCTCCTTGTTGTGGTGACTCATGCCGATCTCCGCCACAGCACGCTCAGGCGGGCGAATCCGACGGCGACGAGCAGGGCGGCGCCGTTGAAGACCGCGCCGACCCACGCCGGCGCGCCGAGCAGGGTGAGACCGCTGATGCTGACCGCGACGAAGAGCAGCCCGATCACGGTGCCCAGCACCGACGGACGCCCGACATCGATCACGATCGTGCTCAGCAGCACCGCGGTCAGCGCGGGGAACAGCATCGACATGCCGTTGTCGGAGGTCGCGGCACCCTGACGCGCGAGAAGCAGGACTCCGGCGATGCCGGCGATGGTGCCCGACGCGACGAAGGACAGCAGCCGCACGCGGGTCACGCGCGTGCCGGTGAGCTCGGCCGCGTGAGCGTTCGATCCGATCGCGAAGAGACGGCGCCCGAACGGGGTCTGCGCCATCAGATACCAGACGGCGACGGCGATCACCGCCGCGGCGGCGGCGATGTACGGCACGCCGAACGCCGCGCGTGAACCGAGATCGGTCAGCTCGCGCGGGATGCCGGCGGTGATCTGCAGTCCCCCGGTATAGGCGAAGATCGCCCCGCCGAGGAGGGTCGCCACGCCGAGCGTCGCAATGAACGCGTTCATCTTGAGCAGCGCGACGAGCACGCCGATGAGCGTCCCGACCAGCGCGCCGAAGGCGATCCCCGCGGCGATCGCCAGCGGCAGCGGCGCGTGCACCGTGGACAGCAGCGCGGCGGTCACGACCGAGCTGGCCGCGGTGACGGCGCCGACAGAGAAGTCGAAGTAGCCCGCGGCCATCGGCAGCAGGAGGGCGAGAGCCACCACGAGCCCGACGGCCTGGTTCGCGACGATCGCCTGCAGGTTCGCGGGGCTGCGGAAAGCCTCCCCCGACCCGGGGAGTATCGAGAACACGATGACGAGTACGACGAGCAGGATCAGCAGCCCGTAGCGCTCGGCGACGGCGCCGACGCTCCATCGCCGACCGGTGTCGGCGGGCGCGGACGGGACGGGGCGCGTGCTGCCGCGGGCAGGCGCGCGGGTTCCGGTGATGGTCATGAGCTTTCCTCGGCTTCGAACTGGGTGAGATAGGTGATGCGATCCTCCGAGAGGGCCGCGCTGCTGAGCTCGGCGGCGAGAGACCCGTCGCGCAGGACGAGGACGCGATCGCACAGCGCCACGAGCTCGGCGTAGTCGGAGCTGACGACGACAGCGACGTTGCCCTTCGCGACGTGCTCACGGACGAGCTGGTGGATCTCGGCGCGAGCCACGGCATCCACGCCCTGACTCGGCTCATCGAGCAGAAGCACGCGGGGGGCGCGTTGCAGCCAGCGCGCCATGATCGCCTTCTGCTGGTTGCCGCCGGAGAGCGACCTGATCGGCACGTCGAGGCCGCGCGCCTTCACGTCGAAACGCCTCACGAGCCGTGCGGCATCGGCGCGTTCGCGGCGGCGGTCGATCCGCCCCCGACGCCAATAGGCCGGAAGGACGGCGGCCGAGATGTTCTCCCAGACGGAGACGTCGAGAAAGGCGGCGTCCCGCTTGCGGTCCTCGGGGACGAAGGCGATGCCGTGATGCATCGCGTCGGCGGGGTGCGAGATCTCCACGCGGCCGCCGTCCACCCGGATCTCACCGGCGGTGCGGCCGGCGTGACCGAAGATCGAGCGCAGCAGCGACGACCTGCCCGAGCCGGTGAGCCCGGCGACGCCGACGATCTCCCCCGCCGTGGCCGACAGGTCGAAGTCGCGGAGCGGACCCGAGCACAGTCCGGTCACCCCGAGCACCTCGGGTCCCGGGGCGGGACGCTCGCGACGCGCTGCGGGCAGCGCGTCGACGGCCTCGCCCGCCATGATGGCGACGACCGCGCGCTCGTCCAGCCCTGCGGCCGGCTCGTCCGCGACGAGGCGTCCGTCTCGCAGGATCGTCACGCGATCCGCGAGACCGAACACCTCCTGCAGTCGATGGCTGACGTAGATGATGGTCTGCCCGCGGTCGCGGCACCGGCGCAGCTGGGCGAGCAGCAGCTCGACCTCGCTGTGCGGCAGGCTCGCCGTCGGCTCGTCCAGCACGATGGTCACCGCGGGATCGATGCCGGCCGAGCCCAGCGAGCGGGCGATGGCGACCATCGTCCGCTCGCTGGGGCGGAGGTCGGCGACGCGACGCCCCGGCGCGATGTCGAGCTCGAGCGCCGCGAGCGCCGCCGCGGTGTCGCGACGCAGCCGGCTCCAGGCGATCCCCCCGAGCGCGGTGGCGGGAAAGCCGTCGACGAGGCCGAAGTTCTCGGCGACCGTCAGGTCCTCCACGAGCGCGAGGTCCTGGTGGACGAAGCGCAGCCCCGCCGTGAAGGCGCGTGCCGGGGACCACTCCTCCGCCGCGTGCACCTCCCCGTTGACCGCGATCGTTCCCCCGGGCTCGGCGGAGTAGATGCCGGCCAGCGTCTTCAACGTCGTCGACTTGCCCGATCCGTTTCCGCCGAGCAGAGCGTGGATCGTGCCCCGCCGCACCGAGAGCGAGAGATCATCGAGCACGCGCACGCCGTCGAAGGACTTGCAGATCCCGGTGAGCTGCACCGCGGCATCCGGATCGACGGACGGATGCTGCGGCGCCATGTCCTGCACGAGGGTCATCGCCTCAGTTCCAGATCGACTCGTAGGCGGGGACGTAATCGACCGGTCCGTCGAACTCCTCGCCGGCCGGCGGCAGGTTGTGCTCCGCATCGACGAGCTGCCAGCCCATCCCCTCCAGTGCGGGCTCCTCACCGGCGAAGTAGCGATTCAGCTCGTCCATCGCGGCGTAGGCCATGTGCCCGAGCGAGTTCCCGATGCACATCTGCTGCCCGCCGCCCTCGCGGATGTAGCCGAGATTGTCGAGACCGCATTCGCCACCGGCGACGACGAGGTCGCGTCCTGCCGTGACCAGCGCCTGCTGGATACCGCCGGTGAGCATGAAGTCCACGTCGACGGACACGGCGTTCGCGTCGGAAGCCTGCAGCAGCGCGGTCTCGAACTTCTGCCGGATGTTCGGGATGTCGGCGGGTGTGAGAGCGAGGGTGGAGACGATCTCGCAGTCTTCGCACGCTGCCAGGCCCTCCTCGAATCCCTTCGCCAGGTACGTTCCGAATGCGACGCCGTCGAACTTCACCTGCAGCACCTTCGCCGCACCGCCGGTTCGGGCGATGATCCACTCCGCGCGCAGCTTTCCCATGCGTTCGAAGAACGTCTGCGGTTCGGTGACCCCCTCGATGTAGTCGATGGTCACATCGAACAGCGGCTCGGAGCCGCCCTGCGTCTCGTCGTCGCAGTCGAACGAGGTCAGTGAGACGACCGTCACGCCCGCCTCACGGGCCTCCTCCAGCGGCGCCTTGACCGCCGCGCAGTCGATCGACTCGAGGACGATCGCGTCGGCATCGGCGGCGACGGCCTGACGCACGCACGCCGCCCACCCGCCGCCCACGTTGTTCTGGCCGTCGCACACGTCGGTCGACCATCCGAGTGCGGATGCGGCGGCCTCGACCTCTTCGGTGAGCCGTGCGAGCCCATGGATCTGCTGGAACGCCGAGAGGATCCAGACGTTCTTGTCGGCTGCCGGCGCCGGGCCGGAGTCGGGAGGCAGCGTCGAGGTGCCCTCGTAACCGGCGGCGACGGCCGCCTCCACCGCCGCGGGCACAGCTCCCGCGGATGTCTCATCCGAGGCCGGTGCGGCGTCGGAGCCGGCGCAGCCCAGCAGAACCAGGCTGGCGGCGATGGTGGTTGCGAACGCCGCGATGATGCGGCGGGAGCGGCGAGCGCTCGTGCTTTCAGGGGTCACAGAAATTCTCCTTCCGGGAGAAGCGTCGGTGGAGCGGATGATCGGCGAAGCAACGCTGGCGCGGAGCGCAGCGCAGTTCAGCGATCGGGGGGTGGGGTCACCCCGGGATCGCGGGCGGGAGTCGGGCACTTCTTCGTGTTCCGAGAAGCATCGAGGATGCAGGAGGCAAAGTCAATAGATTTGCGTCGGCTGAACGCATTTCTTTAATTGACTGTGATGTGG
>DATEOM010000445.1:0-3520 GCA_035274105.1 Microbacterium sp. | reverse complement strand
CTCGGGACCGGCCGTCTCGTGTTCCGGCACCTCAGCGAAGGGCGGGTCACGCCGTGAGGATCGCGTACCAGATGAGCAGCAGGGTGACCGCGAAGCCCGTGAACTGGTTGAGCCAGAGGAACCGACGCCAGCCGGTCGTCGCGGCGGCCGCATCGGCGTCCGAGATCGAGCGGTAGGGCCACACGGTCACGAGGTACGGCAGCACGAGCACGGCCGCGATCGGCCCCGGCCAGGTCGTCGCCAGCATCGCGACGCCGGCACCGGCGTAGCACGCCAGCGCGAAGCGCACCGTCCAGCGCGCGCCGCGCGCCGTGGCGATCGACGCGATGCCCGCTTCGCGGTCCGCCACGACGTCCTGCACGGCTCCGAAGGCGTGCGAGGCCACGCCCCACAGTGCGAACGCGACGATGAGCGCGACGAGCGGCGGCGTCCACGTCGCGCCCGCCAGCACGAGTGCGTACACGGCGGGGGAGAAGAAATGGATGCTGCTGGTCACGGAGTCCAGGAACGGCCGTTCTTTCAGCCGCAGCGGCGGAGCGCTGTAGAACACGACGAAGAACAGGCTGGCCGCGAGCACGAGCCACGACGTCGGAGAGCCGACCACCACGAGATACGCCACGAACGGCACGCAGAGCAGCGCAGCGGCCCAGAGGGTCGCCCGGTGCATCCGGCGGTCGAGGACCGCCCCGTGGGCGCCTCCCTTACGCGGGTTGCGCAGGTCGGATTCGTAGTCGAACACATCGTTGATGCCGTACATCGCGAGGTTGTACGGCACCAGGAAGAACAGTGTGCCGATCACGAGGGTCAGGTCGACCTCGCGCGTCGTCATGACGTACGCGGCCGCGAACGGATACGCGGTGTTGATCCAGCTGACCGGCCTCGAGGCGATCAGCAGCTGCCGGACGACGGCGCCCGCGCGCAGCGGTGGGGCGGAGGTCATTCGCGCGCCTCCTCATGACGGGCCCGCGACGGCGCCACCAGCGTGAACACGGCGGGCACGAGGAACGCCGCGCACACGGGGTAGGCGAAGTCCTCGATCGGCGCGAGCCCGATCCGCACCCCTGAGATCAGCGTCTCCGGGTAGGTGAACAGGCCCGCGGCGATCATCACGTTGTCGAAGACGGCGGTCAGTGCCACGAGGACGGCCGCGGCGATGACGGATGCTGTCATCCTGCGTCCGAAGCCGGGTCGTCGCACCGTCAGCAGCACGACGACCGCCGTGATGACGACGAACGGCACGACGATGAGGGCGTACGTCATCGGGCCGCCTCCGAACGCGGAGGCGCAGCATCCGTGGTCCCATCCGTGGTCCGTCGTGCCAACAGCCGCAGCGCCCCGGACCACGCGACGAGCGCCAGGTAGCTGAGGAACGCCAGGAACACCGGCTCTTCGACGGGAAGGTGCGGGGCGAGGTCCACGCCGAGCAGCAGGGCGCTGTCGCCCTTGACGAAGACCCCGGTGGCGATGCCGACGGCGTCCCACGCGAGGAAGAAGGCCGTGCCGACGCCGACCGCGATGGCCGTGCTTCCGGGCGTCCGCCACGCCGCGAGGCGCCAGCGCCGGTCGATCAGGAGCACACCGGCTGCCGAGGCGAGGATCGCGGCGAGATAGATCCCCGGCACCGTCACACCCTCGCCGGTTCTGCGAGGGGCCCGGGGGAGCGATCCCCTCGCAGACGCTTGACGACGAGCTCGGCCGAGATGAGGCACATCGGCAGACCGATGCCGGGCAGGGTCGAGGCGCCGACGTACGACAGGCCCTCGACCTTGCGCGACGCGTTCCGGGGGCGGAAGACCGCGCTCTGCCCGAGGGTGTGCGCGAGGCCGAGCGCATTGCCGCGCCACGCGCCGAACTCGTCGGCGAAGTCGCCGGGCGCGACGGTGCGGCGCACCACGATGCGCTGCGCCAGATCCGGGATGTCGCACCACCTGGCGATCTGGGCGATCACCCGGTCGGCCGCGGTCTCGATGGCAGCGTCCCCGTCGCCGTCGATGCCCCCGTGCCCCAGCCGGGGGTCTGCGGGCACGGGGACGAGCACGAAGAGATTCTCGTGCTCCGGCGGCGCCACGCTGGGGTCCGTGGCGCTGGGGCGGCAGATGTAGAGCGACGCGGGATCGGGGATCCTCGGACGGGTGCCGAAGATGTCGGTGAAGTTCGCACGCCAGTCCCGCGCGAACAGCAGCGTGTGGTGGGCGAGCTGCGGCAGCCGGCCCTCGACCCCGAGCATCACGAGCAGCGCCCCGGGGCTCGGAGTGCGCGAGCTCCACCACTCCTCGGGATACGTCTGCTCCGCGCGCGAGAGCAGCCGCGTCTCGGTGTGGTGGAGGTCCGCGCCGGACACCACGAGGTCGGCCGGCACACGGTGTCCGCCGGCGAGCTCGACGCCGGTCGCGACGCCGGCCTCGGTCGTGATCCGGGTGACCCGCGCACCGGTCTCGATGGCGACACCGGCAGCCGCGGCCAGTCGTTCGATCGCCCGCACGAGCTCGGTGAAGCCGCCGCGCGGGTAGAGCACCTGGTCGCCGAGGTCGAGGTGGCTCATGAGGTGGTAGAGGCTCGGCACGCCGTAGGGGGATCCTCCGAGGAACACGGCGGGGTACTCGAGGATCTGCCGAAGTCTGGGGTCGGTGAACCGGCGCTCGACGTGACGGGCGAGGCTGCGCGTGAGAAGGGGCGCGAGCCGCGGCATCCGTGTCAGCAGAGCAGGATCCCTGAGGCCGGCCGTCGTCTCGTACGTGTCGTACAGGAAGCGCGAGACGGAGAGCTCGTATGCGTCGGCTGCGGAGTCCAGGTAGGCGTCGAGGCGGGCGCCGGCTCCGGGCTCGACGCGCTCGAACAGCGCGGTCGCCTCGGCGCGTCCGGAGCGCACGTCGAGCGGCGCGAGATCGGTCGACGGGTCCGAGTACACCCGGTACGCCGGATCGAGCGGCACGAGGTCGAGCTCGCGTGCCGCGGTCGTTCCGAGCAGCCGGAAGAAGTGATCGAACACCTCCGGCATGAGGTACCAGCTCGGGCCGGTGTCGAATCGGAAGCCGTCGCACTCCCACGAGCCGGCGCGGCCGCCGAGCTCGTCGCGCGCCTCGAACAGGGTGGTGTCCCAGCCCTCGGTGGCGAGTAGCGCCGCCGCGGCGAGCCCGCCGACGCCGCCGCCGATGACGACGGCGCGTGCGCTCGACCTCACTCCGTGGCCCGGTCCGTCTCGAGCACGATCCGCGTGCGGTCGGCCCGGAAGCGGTCGCGCGCGAACTCGATGGGCGTGCCGTCCGCGGCGTAGCCGATGCGTTCGACGAGCAGGAGCGGCGACTCTCGCCGGACGCCGAGCGCCCGCGCGTCGCTGGGCCGCGCGTCGACCAGCTCCAACCGCTCGACGACCCGCACCGGCCGGAGCCCGAAGCCCTCCCCCATGAGGTCGTACAGCGAGCCGCCGAGATCCATGTCCTCGATGTCCGGGAAGAGGCGGGTCGGCAGGGTCGAGCGCTCGATCCCGAGTGGCTTGCCGGAGGCGAGACGCAGGCGGGTG
>DATEOM010000444.1:0-3101 GCA_035274105.1 Microbacterium sp. | reverse complement strand
GGCGAGCCCGCGGTCACCGAGGAACCGCGCCAGGTCCTGCTGGTGCGCGTCGACGTGTTCGCCGTGCTCCACCGAGCGCGGCGCGAGCACCGGCACCTTCCCGGCGGAGAGTGCGGCCAGCGCGGTGCCGGTGCCGGCGTGCCCGATCACGACGTCCGCCTGCCGCAGCGCGGCGCCGAGCTCGCTCGACGGCAGCGACGCGACGGCGTCGATCTCGAGGTCCGACACGTCGGTCGCGCCCACCTGCCACAGTGTCTCGACGTCGCCGTGCAGGTCGTCGAGCGCGGCGCGGGCGCCGTCGACGAGGCGCCGGTACCCGAAGTCGCCGTTGCCGCCCACTGTGACCACGGCCCGGCGGATCGGCGCGGGGTCGTCGACGGGTTCGATGCGGAAGCCGTCGAACACCGACAGCGCGTACCGCCAGCGCGCGTTCACCGCGTGCGGGTACTGCACGTACCGCTCGACCCACGGCACCCGTTCCATCACCTTGCCCGTCGCCGAGATGCCGGTGACGCGCGTCGCGCTCTCGATGTAGGTGAACGGCACGCGCCGGGCCGACGCGGGCACGAGCGCCGAGAGCGCGATCTGGGCGCCCGTGCTGATGACGCGGTCGACCTTGTGGTCCTTCATCGCCTGCAGGGCGATGCCGGTGTCGCGCATGACCCCGGCGTAGTCGCGCGGCGGCCGGGTGGGCACGTGGTACACGGTGTGCCCCTCGAGCAGCGAGCGGCTCTGCGCGGTGTCGTCGGTCAGCCACACGACGTCTTCGCCGTCGGCGACCCGCGGCGCGAGCATCGTGAGTTGCGTGAGGTGGCCGCCCGAGATCGCGACGAGGAGCGTGGTCATGGTGCGGCCTCCAGGAGGGTGTTCCAGGCGATCTCGGCGATCACCTGCTGGCCCTCCACCGACGGGTGGAAGTGGTCGATCGCCGAGATCTCGGCGGGCGAGAACTCGTAGTCGAAGACGGCGCCCCCGTCCGACGTGCAGGCGGCGTCGGCCGCGCACGCCTCGGCGATGACCGCGTTGAGCTCGACGGTGCGGGCTGCGACCGCGTCGCGCCGCTCGGTGGCGGCGGCGTCGGTCGCAGCGGCGTCGCCCAGCAGGTTGGTGCACGACGGGCTGCTGTCCCACACCTGCCGCGTGCGCTCGTCGTCGCGGCCGACCTCCCACAGGCGGTACAGGTCGGGGATCGACAGCGCGAGCACGCGCGCGTCGGGGAGGCCCTCGCTCAGCGCGGCGAGCAGCGCGGTGTACGACGCGCGGAAGTCGTCGACGCTCGTCATGCCGTCGACGTCCGCGTCGCACACGTCGTTGCCGCCGAGCAGCAGCAGGACGAGCTCGGGCTGCGCGGCGATCACCTCGTCGACGCGGGCGACCGCGTCGGCGACCGTGCCGCCGTCCTTCGCGGAGTTGACGGTGTCGGGAACGGCGCCCGACGCCGCGCCGACGCGCATCGCGATCGAGCCGACGGCGGGATCGTCGCCGGTCGCCCAGCTCGCCGCCATGCAGCGCCCGGGTTCGGCGCACGCGTTCACCCCGAGGGTCATCGAGTCGCCGAGGGCGCCGATCGTCGCCACCTCCCCGAGCCCCGGAGCCGGCTCGAGGTCGTCGAGGTCGACCGGCTCCGGCACGGGGGCCGCCGCGCAGGCGGCGAGTATCCCGAGGAGGAGCCCGATCGTCGCGATCGTCGCTGTACGTCTTCTTCTCATGCCATCACCCGGCTCGTGTCGTCGCGGTTCCAGGTCGATGTGCGCGCGCGGGCGATGTCTCGCCGGGCGAGCACGTTCGGGAGCGTCCAGCTCACGCAGTACACGGCGAACGGCACCCACAGACGCGGTCGTCCCGCGACCCGCCGCACTAGTCCGCCGCGCGTGCCCGTGGTCGGTCGTGCCGCATCCGCGTGCTGCACCTGGTCGGGCAGCTCGCGGTTGCCGCGGGCGATGCGCACGGAGCGGCGCAGGTGCGCGCGCATGTCGGCTGCCGAGCGCACGGTGAACGAGTGGTCCGCGAGCGTCGCGCGCTCGCGCGGCGCGAACAGCTGCTGCACGAACCTGTCGTCGGCGATGACGTCGGGCCACACCTCGAACCGCGCGCGGCCGGCGGCGGTCATCGCGTACACGCCCGAGCCGATGTGCCCGCGGCGCCGGTAGTCGCTGAGCTCCCAGATGCGGTAGTGCTGGCGCACGAGCCACGACGCCGTCGACGTGTCGACGTGCAGCCGGGGCGACGCGACCTCGACGCCGGGCGCCTCGAGCGCGTCGGCGAGCGCCAGCAGCGCGTCGGCATCGATCCGCACGTCGGCATCGAGATACACGCGCGGGAACACGGATGCTGCGCCATCACCGATCTGCAGAGCCGCGATCTTCGACGCGCGCGGCGTCTCCACCACGCGCACCCCCTCGTACGCGCGCGCCCGCGCGACGGTGTCGTCGGTGCAGCCGTTGGCCGCGACGACGATCTCGAACTCGTCCCGCCGCGGCGACGCGCACAGCGCCCCCAGCACGCGGTCGATGACCGCCCCCTCGTCGTGCGCCGGAATGACGACGCTCACCCGCGCGCTCACCGCACCGCCTCCGGCTCGGCCTTGCCCCGCTCGTTGAGCGAGCGAGGAACGAGCGAGTCGAAACGCGTCAGCGATCTCGAATACCCGGGGCGTTTCGACTGCGCGCTCCGCTCAACGAGCGGGAAACCCGGCTCCGGCTCGGCCTTGCTCCGCTCGTTGAGCGAGCGAGGAACGAGCGAGTCGAAACGCGTCAGCGATCTCGAATACCCGGGGCGTTTCGACTGCGCGCGCCAGAGCGCGCTCCGCTCAACGAGCGGGAAACCCGGCTCCGGCGTCCACGCCGCCTCCCGCGCGCTCACCGCGCGACCCCCGCGGTCGCTGCCCGCTCCGGACTCGGGACCCGCTCCGGGCTCGGGACCCGCTCGGGCGTCCACGCCGGTTTCGGCGCGGAGGCCTTGCGCGAGCCCTCCGTGTACACCCAGGCGGCGACCGCGAGCAGCATCATGTGCACGAGGAACGACTGGAAGAAGCCGAACGCGTCGAAGAAGAAGAGGGCCGCGCTGTACCCGGCCATCGAGACGGCGAGGGCGAACGCGAG
>DATEOM010000443.1:0-2190 GCA_035274105.1 Microbacterium sp. | reverse complement strand
GGACGGCGGGGACTGGGCACCACTGGCCGCACTGTTCGTGCTCCTCATCGGGGGTGCCACCGACCCCGAGGAGTTCTCGATCTCGTACCTCGGAACGACCGCCTTCGGGGTGATCGTCGGCATCGCGGTGAACCTCATCGTCGTGCCGCCGCTGTATCTGCGGAGGGCGAGCGAACGGCTCTCGGCGTTGCGCGACACCGTCACGCGAGTGCTGGACGACGCGGCGGATGCCGTGGCGAGAGATCGCATCCGCGCCGACCGGTTCGAGCCCGCGCTGCGCACCCTCGCCGAGACGCGCGAGACCGTCACCGCGGAGGTCGACGAAGCGGAGGAGAGCGCTCGGGCGAATCCGCGTCGCCGCCGCCACCGGGGCGAACGCGAGGAGAATTCACGCCGCATGGCGGCGCTCGACCGCACGGCCTTCCTCACCCGAGAGCTCATCGACCTCCTCCTCGAGTTGCACGCAGCCGACGACGCGTCGCTCGCGGAGGAGGTGCGCGACGACCTGGCCGGCGCGATCAGGAGGACCGCCGACCTCGTCGCGACGCCGCTCGGCGATCCGGACGCGCCGGCCCGGCTCCACGACGCGAGCGAAGCGCTCGCCGACTACCAGCGTGCGCTCGGCACGCCGCAGCCCGGAACCCGATCCGGCATCGCGACCGGCGCGGCGCTCGAGCTGTGCCTGCGGCGCATCATCGACGTGTCCCGATCCTTCGTGTGACGCCGGCGCCCGGCGCGGGCGCGGCGGGTCGACTCACGGATTGACGATGACCGGGGTTCCCAGCGGGAGCTCGGAGAGCTTCGTGATCGCGGACGGGTCGACGCGGAGGCATCCGTTCGAGATCGCCCCCGAACGGTCGTCGTGGTAGTGGAAGGCCGTGACCGCGACATCCGCTCCCCCGAAGCCGTCGAGGGTCGGCGACTGCACCGACAGGTAGACGATGGGGTGGCCGCGTGTGTACGCGTATTCGGGCACGACCCGGGTCGTCATGATGAACGTGCGGCCGAGCGGGGTCGGGGTGCGATCGGTGCCCCACGCGAAGTCCGACGCGATGCGCTCGGGCACGCCGGCGCGGACGATGTCGATCGTGCGGCCCGAGATGCTCACGACGACGCTGGTGTCGCTCGGGGCGAGGTCGACGTCGCTCTTGCGCATCCACCCCATGGTCTGCGCGGGGTTGCCCTGGGACGGCACGGCCTGCCGCCCGGTAAGCAGCACCTTCACCCAGTTCTCCTGCTCCTCGACCACGGGGACGGAGGTGCCGCCGTGCGTGTACTCGTGCGGCAGATAGCCGACCGGTTCGGCGGTGGGATCGGCCCACACGGGGGCGCCGATGCCCTTTGCGACGGCGTGCGCGGGAAGCGGCGCCGTGAACGCGGCGTCGTCGACCGGGAGCGCCGGGATGACGGCGAACACGTTGACCTGCGGCAGGGTCGTCACGTCGTACGACGCGGTGTTCGCCGCGAAGCCGGTCGGCGTCGGTGTCGGCGTCGGTGTCGGCGTCGGTGTGGGGGTCGGTGTGGGCGCGCGGGTCGGCGTCGCCGTCGCGGTGGGCGTGGGGACGGGCGATGCCTCCGTCGCCGACGGGCGGAGGATCAGCACGGCGGCCACGCCGGCCGCGAGCATGATCGCGGCCAGGGCGATGAGCGCCCACACCCACAGTCGTCGCCTCGACGGCGCGCGTTCGTCATCCTGCGGCGCGGCAGGCTCGTCGGCCGCCGGGCCGTCGGTCTCGGCATCCCCCATTCCCCCATCGTCGGTTGCGGTGACGGATGCTGCAACCCGCCGCCTCTCGTTAGCCTGGGCCGGTGAGCACACAAGGGGATGACGAGCGGCCGATCCGGGTCCTCGGGATCATCGGCGCCGGGCGCGTCGGCCAGGTGCTCGCACGGCTGGCGCGCGGAGCCGGGTACCGGGTGCTCATCGCCGGGTCGGGCGACCCGGCGCGCGTCGCCGGCACGATCGAGGCTGTGGCTCCGGGGGCGAGCGCGGTCGCAGCATCCGTCGTCGCACGTGACGCCGATGCCATCGTGCTCGCGCTGCCGCTCCCCCAGCACCACACGCTGCCGGTCGAGGCGCTGCGGGGGAAGCTCGTGATCGACGCCATGAACTACTGGTGGGAGGTCGACGGCCTGCGGGCCGACTTCGGCGATCTGCGCACCACGACGAGCGAGACCGTGCAGCGGTTC
>DATEOM010000442.1:0-5457 GCA_035274105.1 Microbacterium sp. | reverse complement strand
CGCGAGGCGATGCGCCTCCTCCAGAACGAGGGGCTGCTCACCGAGACGTCCCGGGGGCGTCTGCTGGTGCGTCAGATGTCGGAGGACGAGCTTCGCGGGCTGTTCGAGGTGCGGGCAGCCCTCGAGTCGCTCGCCGCTCGGACCTTGGCGGCGCGCAAGGACCTTCCCGAGGTCGTCGCCCGGCTGCGCGCAGCCGTCGAGCAGATGGCGTCGGCCGCGGGGCCGCCGTGGGAGCCACGGATGCAAGCGGACATGGCCTTCCACCTGCTGATGTGCGAACTGACCGGCAACCCGACGCTGATCCGCGCGTGGTCGGCACTGGCGGGGTCGATCCAGATGTCGATCGTCGCGGCGGGCGTCGAACGGGCCGTGACGAACATGGACGTCGCGCGCCACCTCGAGATCGTGGACGCGATCGCGACCGGCGACCCGGATGCCGCGGAGCGGAGCGTCGCGCGCCACATGGAGGCCGCGGTCAGCGTGCTGACGCGATGACGGTCCGTCTCTAGAGCGCGCGGACGCCCGACGGGGCGACGAACGGCTCGAAGGCCGAGACCTGTGCCGCATTCAGTGCGGCACGGCCGGCCGTGATCGCCTCGTCGATCTGCTCGATGCGGGATGCGCCGATGATGGCCCCCAGGCGACACAGTCAGCGAGGGCGGCTGCCGCCGAGGAGACGGCTGGTGCGGCGCGAGACACGGTCGACGAAGTCGGCGTCCCCGGCGAGCGTGCCCAGGGCGAGGTGCGTCAGCTCGCCGACCGGGTCCGCCGCGGCACGCGCCCGGTCGATCACGGCGACGCCCGGGACCGTGTCCTCACGACAGGTGAGCGTCGACGCGGTCCATGCGGCGATGGCTGTGGCCGCAGCATCCGCCGTCCTTCCTGCCGCCAGCTCCCGCTCGGCGACGGGGATGATGCGCAGCCGCAGCTTGGTCAGGCCGTCCGTGGCGATCTGCGCGAGCAGGTGCTGTCGGAGGACTTCGACGACGAGATGCGCGGTGTGGGCGAGCTGGCCGACGCCTCACCCGTGGCGGAGATCATCCAGCGCCTCGCCGCCATGGGCCACCGCCGCTTCTTCCACGTCGCCGGCGCATCCGCCTTCGCCTCGGCCCGCGCGCGAACCGCGCAGTTCGAGGCGACGATCGACGAGCTCGGACTCGAGTCGGTCGGGGTGTACGAGGGCGACTGGAGCGGCCAGTCGGGGATCGACGCCGTGCGCGTGCTCCCCGCTCACAATCCGCCGACCGCCATCATCGCCGCGAACGACCTCGTGGCGGCCGGCGTCGTCCGCGGCGCGCGCGAGCGCGGCTGGGACGTGCCGGGCGACGTGAGCGTCACCGGATGGGACAACAACCCGATCGGCCAGTTCGTGCTCCCGTCGCTGACGACCGTCGACGTCAACCTCGAGGCGGTGGGCCGGCGCGCGATGCTCCGGCTGCTGTCGATCCTCAGGGGCGAAGAGGCCTCCCTCGACCCCCAGCCCCTGAACCGGGTGATCTGGCGCGAGTCGACCGCCGAGCCGAGGTGACCTCGTCAGCACTCGCCGCCATCGCGACTTGCCTTTCAAGGTGATCGTTCACTAACGTCGGTGCCCGAGAGTCGGCGCCCCCGTCCACCGAGGGGCTCCGACGGACGACCACCTTGCGAAGGAGCACCATGATCCGCGTCACCGGCGAGACCGCACACCGCATCGACCGGCGGATCTACGGCCAGTTCGTCGAGCACCTGGGGCGGGGCGTCTACGAGGGGCTGTGGGTCGGCGAGGAATCGGACATCCCGAACAAGAACGGACTCCGCTCCGACGCGATCGCGGCGCTGCGGCACATCCGGGTCCCGCTCGTGCGCTGGCCCGGCGGCTGCTTCGCCGACGACTACGCCTGGATGAACGGCGTGGGGCCCGAACGACGGGCGATGGTGAACACCAACTGGGGAGACGTGATCGACCCCAGCACGTTCGGCACCCACGAGTTCTTCGAGCTGCTCCACCAGCTGGACGCCGAGGCGTACGTCAACGGCAACGTGGGGAGCGGGACGGTCGCCGAGATGCGCGACTGGATCGAGTACATGACACTGGCCGCGGGCACGCCGATGGCCGACCTGCGCGCACGCCACGGCCGCGAACAGCCGTTCCGGGTGGCGTACTTCGGAGTCGGGAACGAGAGCTGGGGCTGCGGCGGGAACATGACCGCCCTGCACTACGCGAACCTCTATCGGCAGTACCAGACCTACGTGCGCGACTACGGCGACGACCACATCGCCAAGGTCGCGTGCGGCGCGGATTCCGACGACTACCAGTGGACCGAAGTGCTGATGGCGCGGGCCGCGACGATGATGGACGGTCTCAGCGTCCACTACTACACCCGCCCCACCGGCCAGTGGGACACCAAGGGCTCTGCCACCGATTTCGACGAGCGGGACTGGACGGCGACGGTCGAACAGGCCCGAAGGATGGACGAGATCCTCACCCGTCACCGCAGGATCATGGACCGGTTCGATCCCGCGCAGCGGATCAGCCTCATCGTCGACGAGTGGGGCACGTGGTACGACCGCGATCCGCAGTACCCGCGCGGCTCGCTGTACCAGCAGAGCACCGTCCGGGACGCGGTCACCGCCGCGCTGACGCTGAACATCTTCCACCGCCACGGCGCCCGGGTCCGGATGGCGAACATCGCTCAGATGGTGAATGTGCTGCAGGCCATGCTCCTCACCGACGGACCCGCGCTCGTCACGACGCCGACCTATCACGTCTTCGACCTGTACACCGATCATCACGATGCCGACGCCGTCCAGACGCAGGGCGCCGCAGGCGATCGCCCGGGACGCATCGGACTGGACGGCGACTACACCGTCTCGCGCACGGGCGACGATTACGCGATCAGCGTCACGAACACGAGTCCGCGGCAGTCCCTCGCGGCGTCCTTCGAACTGCCCGGCGCCGTCCGCGACGTGGTGAGGGCGCAGTTCGTCGAGGCGGCGAGGATCACGAGTCTCAACACGTTCGCCGATCCCGGCCAGGTGCGGCTCGCCGACCTCACCGGCTGTCGCGTGAGCGGCTCCCGGCTGGAGTTCGAGCTGCCCCCGCACAGCGTCGCCACCGTCCGGGTGACGGTCGGCTCATGAGCGCGGCGACCGATACCACCACGCCCGGCGCGCCCGATGCGGCGATCGTCAACGGGGTCACCTGGTTCGACGACCGCGGGCGTCCGGTGAACGCGCACGGCGGCTGCATCGTCGAGGAATCCGGGCGGTACTACCTGTTCGGCGAGTACAAGACGGACGATGAGAACCGGTTCATCGGGTTCAGCTGCTACTCCTCCCCCGATCTGGTGACCTGGACGTTCGAGCGCCTCGTGCTCGGGCCGCAGCCGGACGGGCTGCTCGGCCCCGACCGCATCGGCGAGCGCGTCAAGGTGATGAAGTGCCCGAAGACCGGCCGCTTCACGATGTTCATGCACACCGACGACCTGACGTACACGGACGCCGTCATCGGCAGGGCGAGCAGCGACACGATCGCCGGCGACTACGAGTTCCACGGCGCGCTGACGCACGACGGCGAACCGGTCGAGGGCTGGGACATGGGCACGTTCCAGGACGACGACGGGACCGGGTACCTGGTGCTGCACGAGGGGGACATCTTCACCCTGAGCCCCGACTACTCCGAGGTGCGCGAGCGGATCGCGCACCACATCGCCCCCGGCGGCGAATCCCCCGCGATGTTCCGCGACGGCGATCGCTACTTCCTGATGTTCTCGCACAAGACCAGCTGGGAGCGCAACGACAACTACCACCTGTCGGCGCCGGCGCCGGGGGGCCCGTGGAGCTACCGTGGCGCGATCGCCGCGCGGGGCACCCTGACCCACAACTCGCAATGCACCTTCGTGCTCACCCGCCACGAGGCCTCGGGCCCCGCCCACATGTACATGGGCGACCGATGGTCGTTCCCCCGGCAGGCATCAGCCGCGACCTACGTGTGGCTCCCGCTCGAGGTGCGCGGCGACACCGTCGCGCCCCTGGACTACCTCCCCGCGTGGAGCCCGGCCACCGGCGGGCGCGCCGAGCTGAGCGGGGAGGCATCCTGTCGTGAGGTCTGCTTCGTCACCCGCACGCCTGGCGCGACGGAGGAGATCCCGTTCGAGGGCAGCCGCATCGGCCTCGTCGGCAGGAGCGACCCGCACGGCGGCTACGCCCGGGTCGAGATCGTCGACGCCACGACCTCCCGGCCGCTGGCCGACGGCCTCGTCGACTTCTACAGCAAGGTCGCCGACGACGGCTGGCGCTACCTGAGCCCGCCCCTGCCGCCCGGACCCAAGAGGATGCTGATCCGCAACGCGGGCGAGTATCCGGTGTGGTTCAACAAGGCCGGGGACCGCTTCGGTTCGGATGACACGCGCGTCCACGTGACGCGCGTGTGCGTCTTCGACTGACGCCGCCTGCGCGCATCGGGCCGCCGTCGCCGGCTCATTGCGCAAAAGGTGAACGATCACTAAGCTCTCCTCGAACAGTGAACGATCACTGTACGAGCCCCGATGCGTCCGCGCGGCGCGTGCACGACCCGCCTCGATCCTGAAAGCAGCCATGACCCCTCCCCGACGCCGCCCGCCCGGATACCTCGTCGACGACCCCGCGGCCGGCGTGACCGTCGCCGAGCGGGACGGCACCACGCGGATCGCCGTCGACGCGTCCGAGTCGCCGGCCGTGCGCCGCGCCGTGCAGGACCTGGTGAGCGACCTCGCTGCGGTATGCGGCGCGGACGCGACCCTGACCGACGGGACGACGGCGAAGATCGTGGTCGGGACCCTCGGCTGGTCGGCCGCCGTGGACGCCGCGGTCGCCGCGGGCGTCCTCGACGTGACGGCGCTGTCCGAGCCGGACGGCTCACCGCGCTGGGAGGCCTTCCTGGTCGCCGAGGCGGACGGCGTGCTCTATCTCGTCGGGGCGGACCGGCGCGGCACCGTGTACGCGGTCTACGACTTCGCCCAGGCGATCGGCGTCTCGCCCTGGTACTGGTGGGGAAGCATCCCGCCGCAGCAACGGGACGCCATCGTCGTCGCGCGCGGCGCACGCTCGGCCGACTGGCCGTCGGTGCAGTTCCGGGGGGTCTTCCTCAACGACGAGGAGGAGCTGTTCCACTGGGCGCGGGCGCACACCGCCGACGGGACGATCGGACCGGAGACCTACCGGCGCGTGTACGAGCTGATCCTGCGCCTCAAGGGCAACTACCTCTGGCCGGCCATGCACGTGGGCGCGTTCAACCACGACCCCGAGAACGGGCGTCTCGCCCATGAGATGGGCGTGGTCATCGGCACCAGCCACTGCGACATGCTCCTGCGCAGCAACGAGCACGAGTTCCGCCCATGGGTCGCCACGCAGGGCGACCCGGTGGAGTACGACTACTCCCTCCCCGGCCGCAACCGCGAGCAGCTGCAGGAGTACTGGCGCGGCAGCGTGGAGCAGAAC
>DATEOM010000441.1:0-5325 GCA_035274105.1 Microbacterium sp. | reverse complement strand
CGGGGGTCGATGAACTTCCGGCTCACTCGTTTCGGTGTGGTGGTCGCGGGGGTCGATGAACTTCCGGCTCACTCGTTTCGGTGTGGTGGTCTCGGGGTCGATGAACTTCCGGCTCACTCGTTTCGGTGTGGTGGTCGCTGGGGTCGATGAACTTCCGGCTCACACAACCTCCTTCGCTTTGGGTGCGGGGTCGTGTGAGCCGGAAGTTCATTGAGGTTTTCGGCAAGAGTGAGCCCGCAGCGGCGCTTCAGCGAGGCGATGCTGCGGGCTCGGCGCGACGGTCAGTCGTGCTGGGGGAAGCCCAGGTTGATGCCGCCGTGCGAGGGGTCGAGCCAGCGCGATGTGATTGCCTTCTCGGCCGTGAAGAACTCGAAGCCGTGCGGGCCGTACGCCTTGGCGTCGCCGAAGAGCGACGCCTTCCAGCCGCCGAACGAGTGGTACGCCACCGGCACCGGGATCGGCACGTTGATGCCGATCATGCCGACCGTGGCCTCCCGCTGGAAGCGCCGTGCGGCGCCGCCGTCGTTCGTGAAGATCGCCGTGCCGTTGCCGTAGCGGCTGGAGTTGATGATGTCGAGGCCCTCCTCGTAGCCTTCGACGCGGACGACCGACAGCACCGGGCCGAAGATCTCGTCGGTGTAGACCGTCGACGACGTGGGCACGTTGTCGATCAGCGTGGGTCCGAGCCAGAAGCCGTTCTCGTCCCCGTCGATCTCGACGTCGCGTCCGTCGACCACGACGGAGGCGCCGTCGGCGCCGGCGACCTCGAGGTACGACGTGACCTTGTCCCGGTGCTGCCCGGTGATGAGCGGGCCCATGTCGCAGCCTCGGGTGCCGTCGCCGACCTTCAGGCCGCCCATGCGCTCGGCGACCTTCGCCACGAACGCGTCCGCGACCGTGTCGACCGCGAGTACCACCGAGATCGCCATGCAGCGCTCGCCCGCCGAGCCGAAGCCCGCGTTCACGGCGGCGTCGGCGGCGAGGTCGAGGTCGGCATCCGGCAGCACCAGCATGTGGTTCTTCGCTCCGCCGAGCGCCTGCACGCGCTTGCCGTGCGAGGTCGCAGTCTCGTAGACGTACTTGGCGATCGGCGTCGAGCCGACGAACGAGATCGCGCGCACGTCGGGGTGTTCGAGCAGCGCGTCCACCGCCTCCTTGTCACCGTGCACGACGTTGAAGACGCCGTCGGGGAGGCCGGCCTCGGTGAGCAGGCCCGCGAGCCAGTTCGCGGCCGTCGGGTCCTTCTCGGACGGCTTCAGCACCACGGCATTGCCGGCCGCGAGCGCGATCGAGAAGAACCACAGCGGCACCATCGCCGGGAAGTTGAACGGGCTGATGATGCCCACGACGCCGAGCGGCTGACGCAGCGTGTAGACGTCGATGCCGCTCGAGACGTTCTCGGAGTACGCGCCCTTCGTCAGGTGCCCGAGCCCGCACGCGAACTCGACGACCTCCATGCCGCGGGCGATCTCTCCGCGAGCGTCCGAGAGTACCTTGCCGTGCTCGGCGGTGAGGATCTCGGCGAGCTCCTCCTTGCGGGCGTTGAGCAGCTCGCGGAACGCGAACAGCACGCCCTGGCGCTTCGCGATCGACGCGTCGCGCCACTGCAGCCACGCCGCGGAGGCAGCATCCACCGCCTCTCCGACGTCTTCGCGCGACGCGAACCGCACCTCCTTCTGGACCGTCCCGAGTGCGGGGTTGAACACCTGGCCGGTGCGCACCGACGTGCCCGCCCACGGCGCGCCGCCGACCCAGTGATCCAGAACCGCCGTCTCGGTGCGCGGCAGGGTGTCAGTCATCGTGTTCCTCCTTCGGAAGCCCTCCTCGTGAGAGGGCGTGCACGTGTCACGCGAGGTCGCCTTCGACCTTCGTCAGGGCTTCATCGTAGATCGACATCGCCTCCTGCACCTCCCCGTCGGTGACCACGCAGGGCGGCACGACGTGGATGCGGTTCTCCGCGGCGAAGGGCAGCAGGCCCCGCGAGGTGAGCTCCTTCTTGAGACGGCCGATCACGTCGGCGCCGACCGGCTCGCGGGTGTCGCGGTCCGACACGAGGTCGAGCGCCCAGAACACCCCCTCGCCCCGCACCTCGCCGATGAGCGGGTGCTTGTCGGCCAGCTCGGCCAGTCCCGGGCCGATCGCCTCCTCGCCCACCCGGCGGGCGTTGTCGACGATCCCCTCCGACTCCATCGCGTCGATGGCGGCGATGATGGATGCCGCGGCCAGCGGGTGTCCCGAGTACGTGAGCCCGCCCGGAAAGACGCGGTCGTCGAACGTCGCCGAGATCTCCGGCGAGATGATCACGCCACCCACCGGAACGTAGCCCGAGTTCACACCCTTCGCGAAGGTGATGAGGTCGGGCACGACGTCGTAGCCCTGGAACGCGAACCAGCGGCCGGTGCGGCCGAAGCCCGCCATCACCTCGTCGAGGATCAGCACGATGCCGTACTTGTCGGCGAGCGCGCGCACCCCGGCGAGATAGCCGGGCGGCGGCAGCATGATGCCGGCGGTTCCCGGCACCGACTCGAGCAGCAGCGCCGCGATCGTCTGCGGCCCCTCGGACTGGATGACCCGCTCCAGGTGGTGCAGCGCGCGCTCGGACTCCTCCTCGGGGGTCGTCGCCCAGAACTCGGTGCGATACAGGAAGGGGCCGAAGAAGTGCACGTGTCCGCGGGCGTACTGGTTCGGCATCCGTCGCCAGTCGCCCGTCGCGACGATCGCCGCGCCCGTGTTGCCGTGGTACGACCGGTAGGTCGAGAGCACGGTGTCGCGACCCGTGTGCAACCTGGCCATGCGGATCGCGTTCTCGATCGCGTCGGCGCCCCCGTTGGTGAAGAACACCTTGGCGAACCCGTCGGGCGCCTTGTCGAGGATCTTCTGCGCCGCCTGCCCGCGGTGAAGATTCGCGGTGGCGGGCCCGATGGTCGCGAGACGCTCGGCCTGCTCGCGGATGGCTGCGACGACGGCAGGATGCTGATGCCCGATGTTGACGTTGACCAGCTGGCTCGAGAAATCGAGCATGCGGTTGCCGGCGTGGTCCCACACGACGGTGCCCGAGCCGCCGGCGATCACGGGGAGATCCAGGCCGGCCTGCGCGGACCAGGAATGGAACACGTGCTCGCGGTCGAGCTCTTTCGCGAGGGCGTCGAGGTCTTCGGTCATGCGGCCACGTTGCTGGATCGCGCCGGTCGGCGCAAGACCCGAAAGCCCGCCCGACGCTCCGGAGAGGCGTCGGGCGGGTCGGGCGGGCGAATCGCGGTCAACGAGCGGTGACGCGCTCTGCACGTACCCGCCGCAGGATCGCGACGCCGAACCACACGGCCGGCACGAAGCCGACGGCGGTGACGGCCGCGAACAGCAGGGGCGTGAAGGGCACGACGAACATCACGACGGTCGGCACGACCGCGAACGCGAGCAGCCACCACGGCACGACGCCGGCGCGGGCGAGGCCGGCCGTGGCGAGCGGGGTCGCGATGAGGTTGAGCATCGGGAGCATCGACAGGATGCCGAAGACCGAACCGCCCTGCACCGCCTCCGAGACGGCGACCGCGGTGGCGGGGTCGAGCTCGAGGCCGATCGTCATCGTCCAGAAGTCGAACAGTACCCAGCCCGAGACCAGGGCGTGGCTGAGCGTCGCGAGCAGCGCGCCGATCAGCGCGAGCCAGCCACCGCGGGCGCCGCGGACGAGTCCGGGGACGGCGAGGAAGCCGAGTGCAAGGAACAGGTTGCCGAAGTGCAGCAGGGTGGCCGACAGCTGGGTCAGCGCCGGGTCGGCGGCCAGGGATGCGATGTAGTCCGCGGTCGATTCCGAGGCCTGCGGCGGGGAGGTCGCGATGCCTGCGGTGTAGAGGACGGCGCCGGCGATGAGGGCGATTCCGCCGAGCGCGGCGAGCCGTCGCCCCGGCACCGAGGTCGGAGTCGTGGTGGGCGCGGCGGGCTGCGCGGCGAGCACAGTCGGCACTGGTGCGGCGGCGGGCGGGGTGTCGTGGGTGGTCATGTGTGTCCTTCCGGTTCAGGGGCTCACTGCGAGCCGTCACCGAAGCTATGGGCGGGCCAGGGTGCGGCGGATCGCCCGCCCGTATCGTTCCGCCGAGCCGCGCGGCGGAACGAGTCACCCCCGCGTTCCGTCTTACGACGGACGCGGGCGTCGCCGCGCGGGCCCTAGCATTTCGGGCATGACGCCGCGCGATCCCGCCCCGCCCACTGCCTCGTGGTTGTCGCGCTACGGCTCAGCCCTGCTCTACATCGCCGGTGGCGCCCTCGTGATCGCGCTCTCGGTCATGGAGTTCCTGCTCGACGACCGCGTGGTCGTGCCGCGCCAGGCGCTCATCCCTCCGATCGCGGTCGGCGTGGTCGTCATGCTGGCGCCGCGGCTGCCGCTCTCCGCGGCGATCGTCGCGGCGCTGTCGCCGCCGTTCAACCTCCTGCTGGGGGCGCCCGGACCCGGCGGTGTACAGCTGCTCGCCATCATCCTGCTCATCGGGCGCGCCGCCGCCGTGCTGCCCACCCGCCGCGCGGTCTGGGCGCTCGTCATCGGGGCCGCCGCCGCCCTCGCCGCGGGTGTGCTCGGTTCCGCCGCCCTGTGGGAGGGGCTCTTCACGGTGTCGGTATACGTCGCCGGGTTCGGCGTCGGCCTGCTCGTGCGCCGCGAACGCAGCCAGGCACAGCGCCTGCGTGAGCTCGCCGTCGAGCTCACCGAGCAGAGGGAGGCGGCCGCAGCCGCCGCGGTGATGGCCGAGCGCGCGCGGATCGCACGGGACGTGCACGACTCGGTCGCGCACCAGGTCAGCGTCATGGTGCTGCAGATCGGCGGCCTTCGTCGTCTCCTGCCCGAGCGTCCCGACGCTCAGGAGGTGCTGCGCGGCCTCGAAGGCGTCGGTCGCGAGGCCGTGGATGAGATGCGCAGGGTCGTCGGGCTGATGCGCGAGCCTGCGCCCGACGAGCACCCGTCGCTCAGCCGCCTGGAGAAGGTCCTCGCGCCGCTGCGGGAATCCGGAATGCCGATCACCCTCGACGTCGTCGGGGAATCCGTGGCACTCCCGCCGCTGCAGGACACCGCCCTCGTGCGCGTGATCCAGGAGTCGCTGTCCAACGTCGTGCGTCACGCGGGCGCCGCCGCGACCTCCATCGAGGTGGCGTACCGCGAGGGGAGGGTACGGGTCACGGTGACCGACGACGGCGTGTTCCGGTCGGCGGACGCCGCCGGTGGCGCCGGTGGCCACGGCGTCCGCATCATGCGGGAGCGCATGACGGTGGCTGGGGGCTCGCTCACCGCGGGGCCGCTGGCCGGCGGCTGGCGCGTCGTCGCCGAGGTGCCGGTGCGCG
>DATEOM010000440.1:0-6635 GCA_035274105.1 Microbacterium sp. | reverse complement strand
GCCATCAGCTCGACATCGCCCGACCGCGCGGCGAACGCCGCCAGCGCGGCGAGGCCGTCGATGCAGCGCGGCGCTCCGCCCGAGGTGAGCACGCGGTCGACACCTTCGGCCACCAGCGCGTCGAACACGGCGGACGGGTCGGCGGCCGCGTCGACGGCGCGGTGGAACACGAGGGTCGCCGGGCCCGCAGCATCCCGCCATCTGCGCAGGGTGTCGACATCGAGACCGCCGGCGGACGTCAGTGCGCCGACGACCACTCCGCCCGCGCCGCGAGCGACGCACGCGCGGATGTCGGCCGACACGAGCGCGACCTCGTCGGGGTCGTAGACGAACCCGCCGCCGCGGGGACGCACGAGCACGTTGACGGTCGCGGGATCGACGGCGGCCAGCACCGCTTCGAGCGTCGCGAGCGACGGTGTGAGTCCGCCGACGTCGAGAGCCTGGCACAGCTCGAGGCGGGCAGCTCGCGCGGCGATTGCGGCGCGCGCCCCGGCAGGGTCTTGGACGGCGATCTCGACGGCGCGCGGTGCAGGCATGTCGCGAGCCTAGCCCCGGCGTGCGCCCGGCGCAGACGCGAGGAGACCCGCCGCGCTCCCGGGCGGCGGGTCTCGACGGGTTCAAGAGAATCGCAGCTGCCGCAGCCTCGGGAAGAGGTTGCGGAACCAGACACCGAGACCGGCGATGACATGTGACGCCGGGCTCTCGGGTGTGATCGTCGCGCCGCGGTCGGCGATGCTGCGGAGAATCTCGTTCTCGCGATCCAGGGCGGCCGCCCGCTCGCGCTCGAGCCGGTCGGCCGTGAAGGTCAGGGCGATCCCGTCCATGGCCGTTCCTTTCGTGATGCTCGCCCGGTTGGCGAGGTTGTGTGATGTGAGTGGCAGTCGCCGTGTGCTGATACGCCGCGAGCCGTGGTCCGAGGCTCGCGGCATCCATATACGTCGACATGCGCCACCGCTGACGCTCCCGATGGGGCCTGCACCGCCGTCCTCGGCGGATGACCGCCCCCCGTCGGATTCACGCGACGCTCGGGCGGCGTGGCCCGCTGAAGAGGTCGCGGAACCATGCGCCGGCGCCCGCGAGCGCGTGGACGATCGGGCGTTGCGGCCTCTCGGGCGGGATGACGACACCGCGATCCGCGATACTGCGGAGGATCCGGTTCTCACGGTCCAGCTCCCTCGCCCGGTATCGGTTCATCTGCTCGTACGGGAAGATCAGAGTGCTGCCGTCCATGGCCGTGCCTTTCGTGTCTGCCTCGCGGTCGGAGTCCGGTTGCTCCCGGGGCCGCGATCACAGCGTCGTCGCCCCGGGTATCCGAACGCCGTGCGCCCGGTATCCGCTCGGTATCCGTCGCGGACGGATGCCGTTGACGAGCTGTTCGGCGCACCTCACACTGCATTCATGGCCGTCAGGGTGCTGGGGCCGCTCGACCCTGGGAGCGAGCACGCCCTGAGCCCGCGGGAGCGGGTGATGCTGGCCGCGCTCATCGTTCGAGCGGGGCGGAGCGTCGCGCCCGGTGAACTCGCCGAGGCGTGCTGGGGAGATGATCCGCCTCGCACGTGGCCGGCGCAGGTGAAGACCTCGGTCGCGCGCATCCGCGCCGGACTGGGCACCGCCGCCGTGGTGACGCGCGGGTCGGAGTACGAGCTCGGCCTCGATCCTGCGACGATCGACGCCTTCGAGTTCGAGCGCCTGGTCTCCACCGCCCGCCAGCACGCGCTGCACGACGAGCACGACCGTGCGATCGACGCCTACCGGCGGGCGCTGGGGCTGTGGCGCGGCACCGCGTACGTGGAGCTCGCCGATTGGGAGCCCGCCGCCGTCGAGGCGGAGAGACTCGCGGGGATCCGCGACAGCTCGCAGGAGGAGCTGCTCGAGTCGCGCCTCGCCGAGGGCGAGCATCGGTCGGTCATCGCCGATGCGGAGCAACTGGTGCGGGCGGCGCCGCTGCGAGAGAACAGGTGGGCGATCCTCGCGCTCGCGAACTACCGCGCAGGACGGCAGGCGGAGGCCCTCGCCACGGTCCGTGCGGCACGCACGCGGCTGGCCGACGAGCTCGGCATCGACATCGGCGACCGACTGCGCTCGCTCGAGTCCGCGATGCTGCAGCAGGACCCGGCCCTCACCCTCATCAAGACCCTCCACCGCGTGAGCGACTCCTGCCCGTACCGTGGTCTCGCCGCATACTCCCCCGCGGACGCCGACGAGTACTTCGGCCGCGAGGCCGACGTCGAAGCGCTGCGCGGCCGCGTCCGCCCCGGCACGCTCACGGTGGTCGTGGGTGCATCGGGCTCGGGGAAGTCGTCACTCGTGCTGGCCGGGGTCCTGCCGCACGTCTCGGAGGGTCGTCGTGTCGCGGTGGTGACGGCGGGAAGGGATGCCGCCCTCGATCTGCGCACTCGCATCGCGCAGCGCGGTGCCGCCGATGTCGTCGTGGTGGATCAGACGGAGGCCGTCTTCCAACTCGCCGACCGCGAGCGAGAGGCACTGTGCGCCCTCGTCGCGGACGTGATCGCCGCAGGTTCGGCGGTGATCATGACGCTGCGCAGCGACTTCCTCGACCGGGCCACCGGGCTCGCCCACATCGGAGCCCTGCTCGGCCGGGGCGTGTTCGCCATCGGCCCTCTCAGTGCCGAGGGACTGCGTGAGGCCATCGAACGTCCCGCGGCACGCGCGGGTCTGCGACTGGAACCGGGACTGGTGGAGCTGATCGTCCGGGATGCCGACGACCGGCGCACCACCCTGCCCCATGTATCGCATGCTCTGCTCGAGACCTGGGTCCGTCGGGAAGGAGCCACGCTCACGGTCGCCGGGTACGAGGCGTCCGGCGGAATCGTCGGCGCCATCGCGCAGTCGGCCGAGACGCTCTATCACTCGCTCGACGCGGACGAGGCCCTCGCGTGCCGCTCGCTGATGCTGCGCCTCGTTCATCGTGGCGCCGACGGCGCCTCGATCCGGCGCACCGCCCACTGGGAGCCGCTCGTCGCCGACCCGGCGCGGCGCCGCGTAATGGAGCGTCTTGTGGTCGCGCGCCTGCTGACCGCGGACGGCGAGGAGGTCGCGATCGCGCACGAGGCCGTCGCGACGGCCTGGCCGAGGCTCGACGGCTGGCTGGAGGAGGATGCCGAGGGTGCGCGCCTGGTGGTCTCCGTGGCGAGCGCGGCCGAGCTGTGGAACGGGTCTGGACGCCGCGACGAGGACGTGCTGCGCGGCGCGCGACTGCACGCCGCACTGGACTGGTCTGAGCGGTCCATGCCGGATCTCACCGCGGTGGAGCGGGAGTTCCTGGACGCGTCGGCGGAGCGGGAGCGCGACGAGATCCGCGAGCTCGCCGACCGAGCGGTGCGCGACAAGCGGAACCTGCGACGGCTGCGGTGGGCGATCACCGGGGCCGGGGTGCTGCTCGTCGCCGCGATCGCCGGCGGAAGCCTCGCGGCGGTGCGGGGCGGAGAAGCCGAGGCCGCCGCCGAGAACACCCGCGTCGAGGCGCTGGTCGCGACGTCGCTGTCGCTGCTCGACAACGACCGGGAGACCGCCGCACTGCTCGCGGCTGAGGCCTACCGGCGGTGGCCTGACGACCCCCGGGTGCGGTCGGCGCTGTGGGGCGTCATCACGACGACGGGCGGTCTCCTCGATGTGCACCGCGACGAGGAGGCCGCACAGCCCGCGATGGACATGATCCCCGGCACGTCGACCGCGCTTCGGGCGTGGTCGAAACCCGGGGCCGCCCGCAGCACGGCAGACGTCGTCGACGTCGGCACAGGCGAGGTCGTCCGCACCCTCCGCCTCGACCTGCCCGCGTTCGAGTCGCCCCAGAGATCACGTGTCGTCGAGGTGAGCACCGACGGATCGACCGCCGTCATCCAGACGCCGGTCGAACCGGATCCCTCTCGCGCCGAGGCGTCCGCGTGGACGCAGCTCACCTTCGTCGATCTGGCGACGCAGACGGAACTGCCGGGGTCGGTCACGGTGACCGCAGCCCTGTCGTCGCACTCGACGCTGGACCGGTCAGGACGGATGTTCTATGCGGCACAGGCTGACACGGGCGACCTCATCGCCGTCGACACGAGAACGGGAGAGATCCGCAGATCGAGTGCGGTGCCCGACGATCCTGCGTGGGTCGAGCCGGACTTCGGCATCGCGCTGATCGGTGACGAGCTGGTCGCTGCGGGCGTCGGCGATGAGGTGAGACTGCATGACCGCTCGACGTTGGCGCTCACCCGCTCGATCCCGCTGGAGGGCGACGTGGCGAGTCTGGATCTCATCGCCGACGACCTCGGCGGGGTCGTCGCGAGCGGGTGGGAAGGGACCGTCCGCGTCGACCTGGCGACGGGCAAGGTGCTCTGGCGACGGGGCCAGGATCTGACTCGCAACTGCGGCGAGCTGCACCTCGCCACGCCGACCTCGGTCGGGTGCGGGTCCTACGAGGGCGCCGCACTCCTCGATCTTGCGACGGGTGAGACGACAGGTGCGCGGGTCGCCCTCCAGCTCAACCAGTTGCCGAGGTTCACGACGATCGACGATGACACTCTCCTCGTCACCGTGAGCACGTTCCCCTTCTGGACGCGCTGGCGTGTCGACGGCGGCGGCGCCGGAGCGGACGTGATCGCGAAGGGACGGGAGCTCGTCGCCGGCCCGCAGGACGGTGATTCGTTCGTGGTCACGCAGCCGGTCGGCGGCGGGCGCATGCAGCTGTGGGATCTGCAGCGCGACATCCCGTTCGGCGAGGAGGCCGACGCGATCGTTCCCCTGGGCTCCGGCGTCGTCGCCCGCACGGACGCCTCGGGGCGGCCGGAACTCGAACGCGCGTCGACCGGCGAGGAGATCCCGTGGCTCATTCCGGAGCTGCCGCCATCCTTCGCCGTCTCGCCCGGCGCGTGGGCATCCGTCGCGTTCGCGTGGTGGCCGGACGGCCTCGTGGCGTTCGATCCCGCGACGGGGCGGCCGCTCGGACCGAGCATGGCCCCTCCCGATGGGCCGTTCGACGCGGTCGCCTCGGTCAGTGAGACGCCGGACGGTGTGCTCGCCGTCGTCACGTGGTCGGGTGAGGACGCCCCGGACTCGCAGACCGGAGTCTTCGACATCGCCACCGGCGACCTCGTCGTGGACGGCCTCTTCGGGCTCGAAGGCAGTCTCGCTCTCGACCGCGAGCAGATCGTGGGGGTCGCGGCCGACTATGCACGTCGCTATGACATCCGCACCCTCGCGCCGACCACGGTGCTCGCCCGCGCCATCGGCGGCAGCCAGCTGCTCTCCGCCGGCACCGATGGGGTCACGCTTCTCAATGTCGGGTTCAACAACGTGCTCACGCTCTACGATCTGACGGCGGATATCGCGCTCGCCACGCCCGTCGACAGCGATGCCCCCGGAACGCGGATCCGGGGAGGCGCCCTCACCGCGGACGGTGGGACCCTTCTCGAGGCTCTGACCGACGGCATCCGTGTGTGGGATCTCGACCCCGCCCGCCAGTCCGCCCACGCGTGCGCGCTGGCGGCACGCGGGCTGAGCGAGGAGGAGTGGTCGACCTACTTCCCCGGAGAGGAGCGCGTCGAGACCTGCGCCGCCGTGGGCCCCTGAACGCCGGAAGGCCCGGTCCCCCAGGGGGAACCGGGCCTTCCAGTGAAGGGAGGATCAGCGCGCGGCCGAACCCTCGACGTAGTCCGCGTCCTGCTGCTTCCACGCGAAGAGCGAGCGCAGGTCCTTGCCAACCGACTCGATCGGGTGCGCGGCGGCCTTCTCGCGCAGCTCGAGGAACTCGACGGCGCCGTTGTCCTGGTCGTCGATGAAGCGCTTGGCGAACGCGCCCGACTGGATGTCGGCGAGCACGGCCTGCATGTTCTCCTTGACGCGCGGGTCGATGACGCGCGGGCCGGAGACGTAGTCACCGTACTCGGCCGTGTCGGAGACCGACCAGCGCTGCTTGGCGATGCCGCCCTCCCACATGAGGTCGACGATGAGCTTCAGCTCGTGCAGCACCTCGAAGTAGGCGATCTGCGGCTGGTAGCCCGCCTCGGTCAGGGTCTCGAAGCCGTACTGGACGAGCTGCGACACGCCGCCGCAGAGGACGGCCTGCTCGCCGAACAGGTCGGTCTCGGTCTCCTCGGTGAAGGTCGTCTTGATGACGCCGGCGCGCGTGCCGCCGATGGCCTTCGCGTACGACAGCGCGGTCGCCCAGGCGTTGCCGGTGGCGTCGCGCTCGACGGCGATGATGTCGGGAATGCCGCGACCGGCGACGTACTCGCGACGCACCGTGTGGCCGGGCGCCTTCGGGGCGACGAGGATGACGTCGACGCCCTCGGGGGCGTCGATGTAGCCGAAGCGGATGTTGAAGCCGTGCGCGAAGGCGAGCGTCTTGCCCGGGGTCAGCTTGTCCTTGATGCTGTCGTTGTAGATCCCGCGCTGGTGCTGGTCCGGCGCGAGGATCATGATGACGTCGGCCCACTCGGCCGCGTCGGCGACCGACTTGACCTCGAAGCCCTCCTCCTGCGCCTTCTCGGTCGACTTCGAGCCGTCCTTGAGCGCGATGACGACCTCGACACCCGAGTCGCGAAGGTTCTGGGCGTGTGCGTGACCCTGCGAGCCGTAGCCCACGATCGCCACCTTCTTGCCCTGGATGATGCTCAGGTCGGCATCGGCGT
>DATEOM010000439.1:0-2105 GCA_035274105.1 Microbacterium sp. | reverse complement strand
CAAGGCGCTCGCGCTGGCGCAGCAGGGATTGGATGCCGTGATCCTGACGCAGTTCGCGTTCGACACCGATCCCGTCATCACCTGGATCGACGCGGTCCGCGAACGCGGGATCGACGCGCAGATCCGCATCGGCACCCCCGGCCCCGCCGGCATCAAGCGGCTGCTGGGCATCGCCCGCCGCTTCGGCATCGGCGCGAACGCCATGATCGTGAAGAAGTACGGCTTCTCGCTCACCAACCTGATGGGCACCGCCGGCCCCGACCGCTTCGTGTCCGACCTCGCGGCGTTGCTGCAGCCGGTCCCCGAGTCCGCCGAAGGGCCGAAGCCGGGGAACGTGAAGCTCCACATGTACACCTTCGGCGGGCTCCTGGCCACCGCGCAGTGGGCACAGGCCTACCGCAGCCGCCTCGAAGACGGGTCCCCGCGATGACGACGCCGAGCGCGCGACTCGCGGATCACGCCTGCCTGATCGTGCACGGCCCCGACCAGCACGGGCTGGTGGCCGCGGTGACGGCGCTGGTGGCTCGCAACCGGGGCAACATCGTGACCCTCGACCAGTACTCCGACAATCCCGAGGGCGGGGCGTTCTTCCAGCGCGTCGTGTTCCACCGGCGCGACCTCGCTGCGGCGCTTCCCGACCTCCGGGCCGACCTCGACGCCACGCTGACGCCGTTCGGGATGACCTGGCGTCTCACCGATCAGTCGGTGCCGAAGCGGATGGCCGTCCTGGCGTCGACCTCGGACCACTGCCTGCTCGAGCTCTTGTGGCGCCACCGCCGCGGCGAGCTGAACGTCACGATCCCGATGGTGATCTCCAACCACACCAACACCGCCGAGGATGTCCGCAGCTTCGGCATCCCGTTCTTCCACGTGCCGTCGCAGGGGCCAGACAAGTCGGCCGCAGAGGCGCGCATCGTCGAGCTGCTCGAGGGCAACGTCGATTTCGTGGTGCTGGCCCGCTACATGCAGATCCTCTCCGAAGGATTCCTCGACAGCGTGGACGTTCCGGTGATCAACATCCACCACTCGTTCCTGCCGGCCTTCGTCGGCGCCGCTCCCTATCGCAAGGCGAAGGAGCGCGGCGTGAAGCTGATCGGTGCGACCTCGCACTACGTGACGAAGGATCTCGACGAGGGGCCGATCATCGAGCAGGACGTCGCCCGCGTCACCCACGCGATGACGGCCGGCGACCTCCAGGCCCGCGGTGCCTACGTCGAGCGGGCGGTGCTGTCGCGCGCGGTGCAGTGGCACGCGGAGGATCGCGTCGTGCGCCACGGCAACTCGACGGTCGTCTTCGCCTGAACGATGAAGCGCCGCCGCCGGGACGATCCCTGGCGGCGGCGCTTTTCGTGTCGGCTCAGGCGCCCCCGTCGCGGCTCCGCCGGCGGGGACGCGGAGCGGCCCGGGGGATCTCGGGGAACGATGCCGCCGGTCCGACGACGTTGACGATCTCGCCGACGCCCTCGATCACCAGCCGCACCTCGTCTCCCTCGCGCAGCGGGGCGGGCGTCAGCTCGCCGGAGCGGCCCCACAGCTCGGCGAGGCATCCGCCGTTGCCGACTGTCCCGGCCCCCAGCACATCGCCCGGGCGCACGCGCGAGTTGCGTGACGCGTACGCGACGAGGTCGGGGAATGTCCACGCCATGTTCGACACCAGGTCGGCGCCGACGAGCGCACCGTTGACGTACGCTTCCGCGCGGACCGCGAGGAAGCCGTCGGCGTCGAGGTGGCGGTTCAGCTCGTCGGCGGTTACGATCCACGGGCCGAGCGTGGTGCCGAAGTCCTTGCCCTTGGCGGGGCCCAGCATGTTCTTCATCTCGCGCCCCTGCACGTCGCGCGCCGACCAGTCGTTCATGATCGTGTAGCCGAAGATGTGGCTGCGCGCGGCGTCGGGGGTGAGGCTGTGGCCCTCTCCGTCGCCGGCCCCGAGGACGACCGCGAGCTCGAGCTCGAAGTCGAGGCGTTCGCTCGGCGGGGGCGCGACGACGTCTCCGGTGGCCAGCATCGTATGCGGGTTGCCGAAGTAGAAGGTGGGCGCGTCGTACCACTCCGGCGCGACGAAGCTGCGCCCGGTGACCGCGGCGCTCACCCCCTCCACGTGCTCC
>DATEOM010000438.1:0-3498 GCA_035274105.1 Microbacterium sp. | reverse complement strand
TCGAGGCCAGGGTGCCGGCGCTTCTGCACGAAGAAGATCGCGAGGCCGATCACGACGCCGAAGATGGCCGCCCAGACGTTGGTGCGCAGCCCCAGGAAGATGTCGCTCGGATCGATGCGGATCGACTCCCACACGATGCGCCCGGCGCTGTACCAGACGAGGTACACGGCGAACAGCCGGCCCCACTGCAGGCGGAAGCGGCGACCCACCCACACGATCACCAGAACGCCGAGGACGTTCCAGATGACCTCGTAGAGGAACGTCGGGTGGAAGAGCGTCCCCTCGGGCAGGCCGATGGGCCACGCCGGGTTCGGGTAGTCGATCTCGAGGCCCCACGGCACATCGGTGGGAAGACCGAACAGCTCCTGGTTGAACCAGTTGCCGAAGCGTCCGATCGCCTGTGCGAGGAGCAGGGCGGGGGCGAGCGCATCCGCGAAGGTCCAGAAGCGGATCCCGGTCCAGCGGCAGCCGAGCCACGCACCGACGGCGCCGCCGATGAGCGCGCCGTAGATGGCGATGCCGCCTTCCCAGATGAAGAGGGCCGACCAGGGGTTCGCGCCCTCGCCGAAGTAGAAGCTCCAGTGCGTCAGCACGTGGTAGATGCGCGCCGTGATGATCGCGAGGGGGACGGCGAGGAGGGCGATGTCGATGACGACCCACGGCTCGGCGCCGCGCTTGGTGAGGCGGGCGTTGGTCCACAGCACCGCGACGATGATCCCCGTGATGATGCAGAGCGCGTAGATGTGGATCCGCAGGGGGCCGATGTCGAAGTAGCTGATCGACGGGCTCGGGATGCTGGCGACGACGCTCGCGGCGGCGTTGATCATGGGAGAACCGTGTCCTTGCTGGATCCGTGCTGGGGGTCGCGGCGGAGGCCGCCGACCTCAGAAGTCTAGTTCGCGTCGCGGGCGGTGCCTGCGGCGAGGCTGCGCGCGGTCTCGGCGAGACCTTCGAGACCCCGCTCGCGCAGCGCGCGCACGAGCGCCGTGCCGACGATCGCGCCGTCCGCGTACTCGAGCACGCCCGCGACCTGCTCCGCGTTCGAGATGCCGATGCCGACGCACGCGTGCTCGACCCCGTGCTCGCGCAGGCGGGCGACGAGGGTGCGGGCCGCAGCATCCAACTGCGCGCGCTCCCCCGTGATGCCCATGGTCGAGACGGTGTAGACGAAGCCGGTGGAGTTCTGGGCGATGAGCTCGAGGCGCTCGTCGGTGGAGGTCGGCGCGGCGAGGAAGACCCGGTCGAGCCCGGTGCGCTCGCTGGCGGCGATCCACTCCGGCGCCGCCTCGGGTGTGATGTCGGGCGTGATGAGCCCCGCTCCCCCGGCGGCGAGCAGGTCGTCGGCGTAGCGGTCGACTCCGTACTGCAGCACGGGGTTCCAGTACGTCATGACGAGCACGGGCACGTCGACGCGGCGCGTGATCTCACGCACGGCCGTGAAGGTGTCGCGGAGGCGGAAACCGCCGGCGAGTGCCGCCTGGGTGGCCTCCTGGATGACCGTGCCGTCCATCACCGGGTCGGAGTACGGCGGGCCGAGCTCGAGGATGTCGGCGCCGTTCTCGGCCAGTGCGACCGCGGCATCGATGCTCCCCTCGAGGTCGGGGAAGCCGAGCGGGAGGTAGCCGACGAACGCGCCGCGACCTTCGGCGCGGGCGGCGTCGATCGCGGCGGCGACGCGCGAGGTCATAGCTTCTCCCCTTCGCCGTGGGCGGCGTCGTCGTGCGGCGCGGAGGCGGCGGCCGCGGCATCCGTCCCCTTGTCGTACAGGTCGAAGTAGCGCGCCGCGGTGTCCATGTCCTTGTCGCCGCGTCCCGAGAGGCACACCGCGAGAACGGCGTCCGTGCCGAGCTCGCGGCCGATGCGCAGGGCGCCGGCGAGGGCGTGGGCCGACTCGATCGCCGGGATGATCCCCTCCGTCTCGGAGAGCAGGCGCAGCGCCTGCATCGCCTCGTCGTCGGTCGCGGGGATGTACTCGGCACGGCCGATCGATGCGAGCCACGCGTGCTCGGGACCGACGCCCGGGTAGTCGAGGCCGGCCGAGATCGAGTGCGACTCGATCGTCTGGCCGTCCTCGTCCTGCAGGACGAAGGTCTTCGCGCCGTGCAGCACGCCGGGGCGCCCGCGCTCGATCGAGGCGGCGTGCCGCGGCGTGTCGACGCCGTCACCGGCGGCCTCGACGCCGTAGAGCTTGACGCCGTCGTCGTCGAGGAACGCGTCGAACATGCCGATGGCGTTCGAACCGCCGCCGACGCACGCGAGCACGGCGTCCGGCAGGCGGCCGGCCTCTTCGAGGAGCTGCGCCCGGGCCTCTTCGGAGATGACCTTCTGGAAGTCGCGGACCATCGCGGGGAAAGGGTGCGGGCCCGCTGCGGTGCCGAAGATGTAGTTCGTCGTCTCGACGCTCGCGACCCAGTCGCGGTAGGCGTCGTTGATCGCGTCCTTGAGGGTGCGCGAGCCGGTCTTGACGGGGATCACCTCGGCGCCGAGCAGGCGCATGCGGGCGACGTTGAGCGCCTGGCGCTCGGTGTCGACCTCGCCCATGTAGATCGTGCACTCGAAGCCGAAGAGCGCCGCGGCAGTGGCGGTCGCGACGCCGTGCTGGCCGGCGCCCGTCTCGGCGATGACGCGCGTCTTGCCGAGGCGCTGGGTGAGCAGCGCCTGGCCGAGCACGTTGTTGATCTTGTGCGAGCCGGTGTGGTTGAGGTCCTCGCGCTTGAGGAACACCCGGGCGCCGCCGGCGTGCTCGGCGAAACGGGCGACCTCGGTGATCGGCGACGGGCGACCGGCGTACGAGTGCAGCAGCCGCACGAACTCGGCCTGGAACGCCGGATCGGCCTTCGCGGCCTCGTACTCCGCCGTCAGCTCGTCGATCGCGGCGATGAGGGACTCGGGCATGTACCGCCCGCCGAACTCGCCGAACAGCGGCCCGGGAGCCTCACGAAGACTCATGCGCCGGCCTCCAGGAATGCGCGCAGGGTGGATACGGGATCGTTGGTGACGAGCGCCTCACCCACGAGCACGACGTCTGCGCCGTCGCGGCGGTAGTGGGCGACGTCGTCGGGTGCGAGCACGGCGGACTCGGCGATCTTGATCGCCCCGGCCGGGATGCGCTCGGCGAGGCGGCCGAAAAGGTCGCGGTCGAGCTGGAAGGTCGACAGGTCGCGCGCGTTGACACCGATGAGCTGTGCCCCGAGGTCCACGGCACGGTCGACCTCGTCGGCCGAGTGCGTCTCGACGAGCGCCGTCATGCCCAGCTCGCGCGTGAACGTGTAGAGGCGGGCGAGCACATCCTGATCGAGGGCGGCGACGATGAGGAGGACCAGGTCGGCGCCGGACGCACGCGCCTCCAGCACCTGATACTCGTTCGCGATGAAGTCCTTGCGCAGCACCGGGAGGGCGACCGCGGCCTTGACCGCCTCGAGGTCCGCGAGGCTGCCTTTGAAGCGCCGGCCCTCGGTGAGCACGGAGATCGCGGACGCGCCGCCCTCTTCGTAGCGG
>DATEOM010000437.1:0-2571 GCA_035274105.1 Microbacterium sp. | reverse complement strand
TCGCACGGCACGCGCGTCCGGCCGCCGGCACCCCCACCGCCGACGACCGCGCCGCCGCGCTCGCCGCACGCATGACGGGCGTGGTCGGCGCCTACTCCGACGTCGCGGTCACGCGCTCGCGCATCGCGCCCGAGGGCTTCGACGCCCGGTTCTCGGCGGTGTGGCGCCGCTACGAGTACCGCATCGGCGACACCGTCACCGGCTACGACCCGCTCGAGCGCCATCGCACCACCTCGGTGCGCGCGGCCCTCGATGCGGAGGCGATGGATGCTGCGGCCCGCTCCCTCATCGGACTCCACGACTTCGCCGCGTACTGCAAGCCGCGGGAGGAGGCGACGACGATCCGCACGCTGCTCGAGTTCGACTGGCACCGCGACGCCGCGGGCGTGCTGGTCGCGAACGTCAAGGCCGACGCCTTCTGCCACAGCATGGTGCGGGCGCTCGTCGGGGCGTGCGTCGCCGTCGGCGAAGGCAGGCTCGACGCCGACGACGTGGTCGACATCCGCGACGCGCAGGAGCGCGTGCCCGAGGTGAAGGTGCTCGCAGCGCGCGGGCTCACGCTCACCGAGGTCGGCTACCCGGCCGACGACCTGCTCGCGCAGCGCGCCGAGCAGACCCGCGCGCGGCGCGACCGCGAGTGACATCGCCCCGCTAGACTGACCGGACGTTTTCCGGCGCGACTCGGGGGTTTTATGCGCAGGTGGAGCCGGTTCGCCGGAATCATGACGGTCTCGCTCGTGGGCATGGCGGCGCTCGCCGGCTGCGGGCCCGCCCCGTGGGAAGAGGCAGCGGGCGGCAGCACCCCGACCCCGACGTCGACCGCGGTCCCGACCCCCGTGCCCAACGACCTCTCGGGTGGAGCGACGCAGCGCCAGCTCACCGCGGGCGCGGTCACGGCGACGATCGACTACTGGTCGACGCTGTCGATGGACAAGTGGACCGCCGAAGCGGTCAAGCCCATCAGCATCTCGCTGATCACCACCGTCACCCCGGACGACGGGCAGAAGGTCTACCTGCAGCGCGCCACCATGACCGCCGTGCCGTCGTCGCCGACCGGTGCGCTGGACGCGCTCGCCCCGCAGGTCGACGCAGCCACCGTGAGCCCCGGCTACCTCGTGCTCGATCCCTACAGCTACTCGCAGACGTTCAACGTCGGCCCCGTGCCCGCCGAGGCGACCCACGTGACGCTGCAGTTCAGCTACGACTTCCTGGTGCAGACGACGCCGACGTCGAGCGAGTACGCCAAACAGACCGCGACCGACACGCTCACGGTAGCTCTGACTGGCTGATGAGGCGGTTGACGATGGTGGCGCCGACGCGCTCCCATCGGTCGCCGCCCTTCCCGCTCGCGACCCGCGCGGCCTCGCGGCCGGTGTACACGAGGGTGTCGAGGTCGTAGCCGAGCACCGAGACCGGCGCCCAGCCGGCGCTCGCCGTCGGCCGGATGGGGAGCGCCCCGTGCACGTCGAGCAGCGTCACGCGCTCGAGCGTCGCACGCAGCAGGTCGCGCACCACCGCATCGGGCCGGGGCACGAGCACCACGACGGCGCCCGCCGAGGGCGATCCGACATCGGACTCGGCCGGGAACACGGCGCGCACCTCGTCCTCGAGCCGCTCCGACAGGGTCGCGAACGCGGCCGCCCCCGCGGTCTGGCGGATGTCGGCGGCGTCGTCGAGTCCGAGGTAGACGACCGACCACGGCTCCGAGGTCTTCTGCGCCCGCGCCAGGCGGTCGCCGGCGGTCCGCTCGAACTGCTGCCACGCGGTCGAGACCGTCGCGGAGCGCCCGAGCCCGCTGTCGCGCGCCGTCGTGCCCACCACGGCGATCAGCGCGCACGCCACGTAGACCAGCATCCCGATCGATGAGATCAGCCGCACGAGCTCGAAGTCGTCGCCGCCCGACGGCGGGTAGACGAGCCCGGCGACGAGCGTGCCCACGCCGGTCACGAAGAACGCGATCGACACGATCACCAGCGGCAGCAGCAGGCGGTCGTTGCGTCGTGACGAGGCGCGCGCCCAGTCGAGCACGAACAGACCCGCGAACACGGATGCTGCGAAGAAGACCGTGCGGTACGCCACCGTGAACCACGCGAGGTCGTCGACGATCGCGAGCGAGAACGCCGAGACCGCGGCCATGGCCGCACCCGCCCAGACATGCGGACGCAGCCCCCACGCCGCGCGGAAGCCCGACCACAGGAACGCGGGCGCGCCCATCAGTGCGCCGAGCGACGCCCGCCGCAGCTGCTCGATGCCCGCGACGTCCGCCGCGACGACGCCGTAGGTGGCGAGCATCGCAAGGGTGAATGCGATGCTCCAGTAGAGCGTGGGCAGCCCCGGCCGCACGAGGAACGCGATGCCGATGGTGAGCATCGTCGCGAGGGTGGTGATCACCGCCTGCGCGATGCCGAGGTCGACGCCGGCTCCGGCGATGAGGTCGGTCATTCTCGTCCTTCTGTGTCGCGCCGGGGCTCGGGCCGCGTGGCCGGTTCGCCGGCCAGCTCGCCGGCCAGGGGCAGGCGGATCGTGACGGTCGTGCCGGCCCCCGCCTCGCTGTCGATCGAGAGCGTGCCG
>DATEOM010000436.1:0-3665 GCA_035274105.1 Microbacterium sp. | reverse complement strand
CGGGCCGGAAGCGCCGACCGCCGGCACGCCGGAGTCGCCGGGGCTCGAACCCGCGGTGGCCGCGCCCGAGTCGGCAGAGGACACCGTCGAGCGCCTCCGGGCGCTGCTCGCGCAGTCCGAGGAGACGATGGCCGAGATGCGCCGGCTCCTCGCCGACGCGACGCGGTAAGAGACTCCGGTCAGCGCGGGCGCGTCGAGGCGCGCACCACGAGTTCGGGCGGGAAGACGGTCTGGCGGGCGATGCTGTCGGGGTCGGCGGCCTCCTCGAGCACGATCCGCAGCGCGGTGCGGCCGATCATGCGGCTGGGCTGACGGATCGACGACAGCGGCACGGCGGCGGCCGCGGCGAACGCGATGTCGTCGAACCCGATGATCGCGATGTCGTCGGGCACCAGCATCCGTCCGTCCACGACGAGGGACTGGAGCAGGCCGAGGGCAAGCAGGTCGTTGGCGGCGAACAGCGCGTCGGGCCAGTCCCGGCGAGGGCGGGAGATGATGCGGGTGCCGGCCGCCACGCCCTCTTCGACCGTCATCGCCGCGGTCGCGACGACTTCGAGGTCGATGTGACTCCCCGCGTTCTCGGCAGCCACCCGCGCTCCGGCGAGCCGATCGTTCACCTGCCTGATGTCGAAGGGGCCGCCGACGAAGGCGATGCGCCGGCGGCCGCCCTCGATGAGGTGCTCGACGGCGAGGCGTCCGCCGGCGACGCTGTCGACCGAGACGGACGAGAACCGGCCATCGCCGCTGAAGCGGTCGACGAGCACCGCGGCGATGCCGCGCTCCTTCAGACGTCGCAGACGCGGCGTGACGTCGCCGTACGGAGCGATCAGCAGCCCGCGCACCTGCTGCTCTTCGAAGAGGTCCAGGTAGAGGCGCTCGCGGCGGTGGTCTTCGTCGGTGTTGCCGTAGAGGATCGCGATGCCGTGACGCGTGGCCTCGTCCTCGGCGCCGCGCACGACGTCGTTGTAGAAGGGGTTCTGCCCGTCGAGGACGACGAACCCCACGGTCGTGCTGACACCGGCACGGAGTTTGCGCGCGGCGTCATTGCGCACGTAACCGAGCTCTTCGATCGCGCGGGTGACGCGGTCGGCCGATTCCGCCGACACCTCCCCGGGGCGATTCAGGACGTTCGACACGGTGCCGACCGAGACCCCCGCGCGCTGCGCGACATCACGGATGCTCACCGGCACGTTTCGTCTCCACTTCTTCGTCGGACTCGTCTGGTCACGATTCGGTCAACGTCGTTGAGTGACTTGACCGGGACTGTGCTTGAACTTTAGAGTAGCCTGAACTTAACCTGAATCGATTCAGGAAACTTCAAAATCTTCAGATCACCTCGATGAGGAGGATGCCGTGGCAGCCGATGTCGCACCCGCCGCGCCACCAGCGCCCGATTCCCAGCCCGCGCTCGAACTGCGGCGCGTGGTCAAGTCCTTCGGCCCCGTGGTCGCGCTCCGCTCCGGCAGCCTGACCCTGGACCGGGGGTCCATCCACGCCTTGATCGGTGAGAACGGTGCGGGCAAGTCGACGTTGGTGAAGATCGTCGCGGGGTTGTACCGCCGCGACGCGGGGGAGTTCCTGCTCGACGGTGAATCGGTGGATTTCACGAGTACGGCGCAGTCGAAGGCGGCGGGCATCGCGGTGATCTACCAGGAGCCGACCCTCTTCCCCGACCTGTCGGTGACGGAGAACATCTTCATGGGGCGCCAGCCCACCAACCGGTTCGGCCGGATCGACCGGAAGGCGATGCGCGCCGAAGCGCTCGAGATCTTCCAGCGTCTCGGCGTCGCGCTGGATCCCGACCGCGTTACGGAGGGCCTGTCGATCGCCGATCAGCAGATCATCGAGATCGCGAAGGCGATCTCGCTGGACGCCCGGGTGCTGATCATGGATGAGCCGACGGCGGCGTTGTCGGGCGTCGAGGTGGAGCGGCTTTTCGCCGTCGCGCGGAGCCTGCGCGACGAGGGTCGGGCGCTGCTGTTCATCTCGCACCGGTTCGACGAGGTGTTCGCTCTCTGCGACACCGTCACGGTGATGCGTGACGGCTCATACATCGACACCACGCCGATCGCTGAGACGACGGTCGACGAGCTGGTGCGCCAGATGGTGGGCCGCGATGTCACAGAGCTGTTCCCGAAGCTGCCGTCCGAGGTGGGCGAGGTGCTGCTCGAGGTGCGAGGACTGACCCGCAAAGGCGTGTTCCGCGACATCTCCTTCGACCTGAGGGCGGGCGAGATCGTGGGGCTCGCCGGTCTGGTCGGAGCGGGCCGATCCGAGGTCGCCCGCGCCGTCTTCGGGGTCGACCCCTACGAGAGCGGGAGCGTGCGGGTGCAGGGTTCCGTGCTCCCCAAGGGCAACCCGCGCCTCGCGACCGCCCGCGGGCTGGCGCTCGTCCCCGAGGATCGCCGAAAGCAGGGCCTCGTGCTCGACGACGGCGTCTCGCGCAACATCACGCTCGCGATCCGCTCCAAGCTCGCCAAGTGGGGACTGCTCTGGGGCGGACTCGAGAACCGTGCCGCCCAGGTCTGGGCCAGCCGCCTCGAGGTGAAGACAGCCGCCCTCGACGCGGCGACCGGCACCCTCTCGGGTGGCAACCAGCAGAAGGTCGTGCTCGGCAAGTGGCTCGCCACCGAACCCGATGTGCTGATCGTCGACGAGCCGACGCGCGGTATCGACGTCGGCACGAAGGCCGAGGTGCACCGCCTCCTCAGTCAGCTCGCGCAGCAGGGCAAGGCGATCCTCATGATCTCATCCGAACTCCCGGAGGTTCTCGGCATGGCCGACCGCGTCCTGGTGATGCGCGAGGGGCGTCTCACCGGCGAATTCACTCGCGACGAGGCCACACCCGAAGCGGTCATGTTCGCAGCCACGGCGGATGCGGAGGCCGCAGCATGAGCACCACGACGACCACACGTCCGGTCGCACCGGGCAGCAGCAGCGCCGCCAGACTGGTCCGCCATCTCGCGACCGCCCGCGAGACCGGGATCCTGATCGCACTGCTGGTCGTGATCGTCGCCGCGACGATCGCGAACCCGAGCTTCCTGTTCTCCGCCGACGGGTTCCGCGACCTGCTGCTCACTCCGTCGCTGCTGCTGCTGGTCGCGGTCGGGTCGGCGGTGGTGATCATCACCCGCAATGTGGACCTGTCCGTGGGCTCCATCGTGGGCCTGTCGGCGTATCTGACCGGCCGGCTGTTCATCGATGTGCCCGGCATCCCGATCATCGGGGTGTTCGTCGGCGGGGTGCTGCTGGGCGGCCTGCTGGGGGCGATCAACGGCGCACTGGTCGCGTTCGCACGCGTCCCGGCCCTGGTCATCACGCTCGGCACGATGTACATCTACCGCGGCATCAATGTGGCGTGGACCGGCAGCGACCGCATCAATGCGTCCGATCTGCCCAGGGACTTCCGCGGGCTCGGCACCGACTCGATTTTCGGCATCCCGATCCTCACGGTCATCGCCGTCGTGGTGCTGGTCGTCGCCGCCTGGTACCTGCGCAACATCCGCGGCGGCCGGGAGTTCTACGCGATCGGCTCCGACCCCGCCGCCGCGCACCTGTACGGCCTCAAGGTGAACCGCCGCGTGATCACCGCGTTCGTGGTCTCGGGCGCCCTGTCCGGCCTGGCCGGGGTGCTGTACGCGGCCCGCTACGGCACGGTCAGCTCC
>DATEOM010000435.1:0-3489 GCA_035274105.1 Microbacterium sp. | reverse complement strand
CGATGCCGTGGCGAGGGCCGCCTCGGCGATCGCCCCCGACACCACGAGCGCGGTCACGGCTTCCATCTCGGGCGAGAGGAAGCGGTCGGGGCCCGGTCCGCCGGCGACGGTGCGCACGAGGTCGCGCACGGCGCCGGTCGCGGCTGCCGGTTCGAGCGAGGCCCGCAGGTCGAGCGCGCGCGCTGCGGTGAGCACCTCGATCGCGAGCACGCGGGAGAGCCCGTCGATCGCGCGGCGGAGCTTGCGCGCGGCGGCCCACCCCATCGACACGTGGTCCTCCTGCATCGCCGACGACGGGATCGAGTCGACGGATGCCGGGACCGCCAGTCGCTTGAGCTCCGAGACGATCCCCGCCGCGGCGTACTGGGCGATCATGAAGCCCGAGTCGACGCCGACCTCGTCGGCGAGGAACGGCGGCAGCCCGTTGCTGCGCGCGCGGTCGAGGGCGCGGTCGGTGCGGCGCTCCGAGATGGAGGCGACGTCGGCCACCGCGATCGCCAGGAAGTCGAGCACGTACGCGACCGGCGCGCCGTGGAAGTTGCCGTTGGACTCGACGCGCCCGTCGTCGGTGATCACGGGGTTGTCGACGGCGGCGGCCAGTTCGCGCGACGCGATGAGCAGCGCGTGGTCGGCCGTGTCGCGCGCGGCGCCGTGCACCTGCGGCGAGCAGCGCAGCGAGTACGCGTCCTGCACGCGCGTGCAGACGGCGGGGTCGCGGTGCGACGCCACGATCGCCGAGCCCGCGAGCACGGCCCGCAGATTCGCGGCCGACACGGCCTGCCCCACCTGCGGCCGGAGCGCCTGCAGGTCGGCGGCGAACACCGCGTCGGTGCCGAGCTGCGATTCGACCGACATGCCCGCGGCGACATCCGCCGTGTCGAGCAGCACCGAGATGTCGTGGAGCGCGAGCAGCAGCATCCCGAGCATGCCGTCGGTGCCGTTGATGAGCGCGAGGCCCTCCTTCTCGCGCAGCACGAGAGGGGACACGGATGCTGCCGCCAACGCGTCGGCCGCGTCGACGTCTTCGCCGGTCGCGGTGCGCACCCGCCCTTCGCCCATCGCGGCGAGCGCGACGTGCGACAGCGGCGCGAGGTCGCCGGAGCAGCCGAGTGAGCCGTACTCGCGCACGACCGGGGTGATGCCCGCGTTCAGCATCGCGGCGTAGGTCTCGACGACGACGGGCCGCACGCCGGTGTGGCCGGTCGCCAGGGTCTGCAGGCGCAGGAGCATGAGCGCGCGGACCACCTCGCGCTCGACCTCGGGGCCGGTGCCGGCGGCGTGCGAGCGGATGAGGCTGGCTTGCAGCTGCAGGCGGCGCTCGGGGGCGATGAAGGTGGTCGCGAGGGCGCCGAAGCCGGTCGAGATGCCGTAGCGCGGCTCGGCATCGTCGGCGAGGCCTTCGACGAGGGCGCGGGTCGCGGCGACGCGGGCCAGCGCCTCGGGGGCGAGTTCGACGGGGGCGCTGTGACGAGCGACGGCGACGACCTCGTCGGGACGCAGCGGCGCCCCGCCGACGGTGACGACCGCGACGTCGCGGGCGGAGGTGGGCGTGACGATGGTCATGGTCCGATTCCACACCGCGACCGTGGCGCGCGACAGCGGGTCGTGGCATCCTCTGTCTGTGATTCCAGACAGCAGCGCGCGACCGCAGGTGCCCGCCGCCGACCAGACGCTGCGGATCCTGTCGTACCTCGCGCACCAGCGGGGGCCGGTGCCCGCACGCACGATCGCATCGGCCCTGGGCATCCCGCGCTCGACGGCGTACCACCTGCTGGCCGCACTGCAGGAGCACCACTTCGTCGTGCACCTGCCCGAGGATCGCCGCTGGGGTCTGGGCATCGCGGCGTTCGAGCTCGCGGGCGGGTACGCACGCCAGGAGCCGCTCGCACGGCTCGGTCGCCCGGTGCTCGCCGACCTCGTCGACCGCACCGGCGAGAGCGCGCACCTGGCGGTGATGCACGGCCGCGACGTGCTCTACATCGTCGAGGAGCGCGCGCCTCGACGCCCCGCGCTCGTGACGGACGTGGGGGTGCGCCTGCCGGCGCACCTCACCGCCACCGGCCGGGCGATGCTGGCGGCGCTTCCTCGCGAGCAGGTGCGGGCCTTGTTCCCGGATGCTGCGTCCTTCGCCGACCGGACCGGCCGGGGCCCGCGGCGACCCGGCGAGCTGCGCGACCTCCTCCGCGGGGTGCGGGAACGCGGGTGGGCGGTCGAGGACGGCGAGGTGACTCTCGGGCTGGGGTCGGTGGGGGTCGCGGTGCTCGATCACGTCGGCTGGCCGATCGCGGCCGTCGCACTGACCTTCCCGACGGACGGCGCGCGCGAACCCGCCGACTTCGCCGAGCTCGTCGCCCCCGTGGCGGCCGAGCTCGGCCGGCGCATCGGAGGCGCGCGCCGGAGATGACCTCGAGCTCCTCCCCCTCGGGACGAGACCGCACGATAGCACCGGCGTGCGAGCGGGCCCGGTGCTGTTGTGAGGTCTCGTAACGATGTCGGCGCGCAGCGCAGACCCCAGCCGCCTGAGCGGGCAGGGCAGGCGGGGGCGGGGCGTCAGTCGACCTTCATGACGGTGCCGCCGGTGAGGCGCACCAGCTCGTCGTAGGTCATCGGGAACACCGTGTGCGGCGTGCCGCCGGCCGCCCAGATCTCGGGGTAACCGGCGAGATCCTCGTCGACGATGGTGCGCAGCGCCGAGGGATGCCCCGTGGGAGCGACGCCGCCGATGGCCTGGCCGGTGGCCTCCCGCACCTGGTCGGGCGTCGCGCGCTGGATCTTCCCGTGACCGAGGCGCTCGGCGAGCGCCGCCGTGTCCACGCGGTGCGCGCCGCTCGTCATGACGAGCAGCGGCGCGCCGTCGCTGTAGAAGACGAGGCTGTTGGCGATCGCCCCGACCTCGACCCCGAGCGCCTCGGCGGCCAGCACCGCGGTGGAGGCAGCATCCGGAAGCACCACGATGTCACCGGGGATCCCGGCGGCGCGGATCGCGTCGTGGACGAGACGGCTGCGGGCGGGAAGCGAGGCGGGGACGGTCACGGGCTCAGCCTAACGACGCGGCCCGCGGGCGAGGATCTCACCGTGGGGCATGAGGAGCCACCCGTCTTCGGCGGCCGCCCACTCGCGCCAGCCGTCCGAGATGCGCTGCAGCTGTGCGTCGTCGGCGCCCGTCGCACGCGCCGCGTCGGCGAACGCGGACTGCAGCACGCGGTCCGCCCACATGCCGCCCCACCACGCGCGGTCCGCCTCGTCTTCGAAGAGCCACAGCGACGCCGTGGCGCGGATGCCGGTGAGCCCGGCCTTCTGCGCCCACGCCTTGAGGCGGCGGCCGGCCGCCGGTTCGCCCGCGACGCTGCGGTGCGTCGCAAGGTAGAGCGCGAGCCACTCGTCGAGCGCGGGGATGAGCGGGTACCAGATCACGCCCTCGTAGTCGACGTCGCGCGCCGCGACGAGGCCCGGCCCGGCCACGCGGCCGAGCTCGCGCAGCATGTCGAC